>DASZWJ010000017.1 GCA_035546635.1 Gammaproteobacteria bacterium | reverse complement strand
ATTTCTGGTGTCATCGCTGGCAGTTCCTCTTGTTATTTTTGTTTTTTGAGAAACTTAAAAATACATGATCTGCCAGCTTTGGCAACTGATTTAGCTTACTTTTTTCAAATTAACCCAGCCAAAAAATGGCTAAAGTCCAGTTAGTGAGACCTCCTCATCAGACAATTTATTCATTCCCACTAAAAAATAAAGGCAAATCTATGGCTCAATATATTTTTACTATGCAATCTGTTGGAAAAGTACTCCCAAGCAAACGCGAAGTTTTAAAAAACATCTGGTTATCCTTTTACCCTGGTGCCAAGATAGGTGTGTTAGGCTGTAATGGCTCTGGTAAATCCACTTTGTTAAAAATCATGGCGGGGCTAGATAAAGAATTTGAGGGGGAAGCCCGCCCACAACCAGGCACTAAAATTGGTTTTTTACCGCAGGAACCAGCGCTTGATGCACAGAAAAATGTACGTGAAAACATAGAATCCGGCATGGAAGAAATGGCCTTGCTGACGCGCTATAATGCGATTAGCGAGCGTTTTGCTGAGCCCATTGAAGAGGCCGAAATGACGCAACTGTTGGAAGAGCAAGGGGAGTTGCAACAAAAAATTGATGCGGCTGGGCTGTGGGAATTAGATCATAAGCTGGAAATTGCCGCGGATGCCTTGCGTTTGCCGCCTTGGGATGCGGATGTCACTAAATTATCAGGCGGTGAGCGGCGTCGCGTAGCCTTATGCCGGTTGTTGTTATCTAAACCGGATATGCTGTTGTTGGATGAGCCAACAAACCATTTGGATGCAGAAAGCGTTGCATGGCTGGAACGGTTTTTGCATGATTATCCAGGTACAGTGGTCGCAGTGACCCATGATCGTTATTTCTTGGATAATGTGGCCGGCTGGATTTTGGAATTAGATCGGGGTCAAGGTATTCCTTATGAGGGTAATTATTCTTCCTGGTTAGAGCAAAAAGAGAAACGTTTAGAACAAGAAGGCCGGCAACAGGAAGCGCATAATAAAGCCTTAAAAGCCGAACTAGAATGGGTTCGCACTAACCCCAAAGGCCGCCAAGCCAAGAATAAAGCACGTATTGCCCGGTTTGAGGAAATTAATTCGCGTGAATTCCAAAAAAGCAGTGAAACCCAAGAATTATACATTCCCCCAGGTCCGCGTTTAGGCAATCTGGTGATAGAAGTTGAAAATTTAAGTAAACATTTTGGTGATCGCTTAATTTTTGAGAATTTAACTTTCAAAATGCCCCAAGGCGCGATCATTGGCATCATCGGTCCCAATGGTGCAGGAAAATCCACATTATTTAAATTGTTATTAGGTCTAGAGACACCAGATACAGGTACGATACGTTTGGGTGACACCGTAAAGATCGCTTATGTGGATCAAAGCCGTGATAATTTAGATGGTAGTAAGACTGTATGGCAAGAGATTTCCAACGAACAAGATATTATGACGATTGATAATTTCAAGATTCAATCGCGCACTTATGTGGGGCGATTTAATTTTAAAGGTGCCGATCAGCAGAAATTCATTAAAGATCTTTCAGGTGGTGAACGTAATCGGGTACATTTAGCAAAATTGTTAAGCAGTGGCGGTAATGTGTTATTGCTGGATGAACCGACCAATGATTTAGATGTGGAAACGTTGCGTGCTTTGGAAGAAGCCTTATTAAGTTTTCCAGGTAATGCTATGGTGATTTCGCATGATCGGTGGTTTTTAGATCGCATTGCTACGCATATTTTGGCTTTTGAAGAAGATGGTACGGTGAGCTTTTTTGTAGGAAACTATACTGAATATGAGGCAGATCGTATTCAAAGATTGGGGGAACAGGCGAAACAGCCGCATAGAATAAAGTATAAGAAATTAAAGATGTAAGAAGCGTGGGAACTACTTTGTCCTTTTTCAAAGGCAAGATACAGTAGTTATTTTCAATGTAACTACATACACGTCGTCCCGACATCCATGCCGGGACGACGTGTTCTAGGGTTGCTTTCTAACTTAACCAAAACAGACATTCATTATGGAAAAAACTAAATTTAATCAATTATCACCCGATTTACAAAAAAATATTGTGGCTGAAGAAACACAGAACACTGAAGAATTAATTCACGGTACTTTAAGCACAGGTGTGCGTGAAAGTGTTACGCCAATTTCGACTTTTGCCGAACGCACCTTAAAACACTGTAATGGCGGCGCAACGTATGCCGCTGCTTTATGGCTCAAAGAACATTTGCAAAATGGCGGAAAATTAGTAGTGACTATTGCCGGAGGACTCAGTTCTTTCCAGGTTGGCGTGATGTTGGCGGAATTAATACGCCAGGATAAAGTCCATCTGGTTTCCGCGACCGGTGCTAATCACGAAGAATCTTATTATCGTTATGTCGCACATTCTCATTATGCTTATATTCCACATTACACGGAATTAACTAGACAGCAGGAAGCGGAGTTGCGTGATGCAGGATTGCGCCGCATTACGGATACTTTTTTGCCGGAGGATGAAAGTGTGCGTATTATGGAGCCGCATTTGCTGGCCATGTGGCAAAAAGCGCAAAAAAATGGCGAACGGTATTTTCCCCATGAGTATTTTAGACGGCTTTTTTCTGAAGGTTTAATTCAACCCGATCCCTTGGCTAATCCGAATGACTGCTGGACTTATGCAGCCTATCAAAAAGACATTCCCATTGTGATTCCAGGTTTTGAAGATTCGACCATGGGTAATATTTTTGCTAGCTATACTTACAATGGTAAGTACCGTGAAGATAAAAGCCTGGTGCTGGATCAAAGTATTATGAAGAGTGGGCTTGAATATTTTACTAGTCTTTATGATTGGTACTTGGAAAACTCAAAAAATCATCCAATTGCTTTTTTGCAGTTAGGTGGTGGCATTGCCGCTGATTTTCCTATTTGTGTTGTGCCTTCACTGAAACATGATTTGCAATTATCCGATGTGCGTGATTGGGCAGGGTTTATTGAAATTGGTTCTTCTCCCATGTCTTTTGGTTCATATTCAGGTGCTGGAGGTAAAGAAAAAATCACCTGGGATAAGCTTTCGACTGAGAGTTATTATCAGATTATTCAAAGTGATGTGACGGTGGTATTTCCTTGGATCGCGGCGGTTTTGTTGGGGCTTTAGTTTGTAGTAAAGCTTTTATTTCTAATCACCCAATGCCCGTTTATTTTTAATAAAGTGATGTAATCGGTAAATAGGATACCATTTGCCTCCACTTGTGCTTTTACCATAGCCGCGTTACCTTGATAATCTAGGCTGAGGATTTGTTTGTGATAAGGTTCGTTTTTTTCGGCAGCTGTAGGTTGAGTTGTTACTCGGTTGATAAACTCCGTTAGATTCCAATCTACCTCATTATTATTAAATAGGCCGGTGATATGCGCATCCCTGTGGAAAGCTGTTTGTAGAGTTTTTATGTCACCGTGGTAGGTGCCTAAAAAATACATTTCTATGGTTTTAGTGATAGCGGTGATTTCTGGCATAAGTAATATTTTTTTAAGGGTTCATTCGGTGCTGTTATCCTGATTCTGGTTGTTATCCTGAATATGGCTGTCATCCTTCGCTGCGCTCAGGATGACAGCCCATACTCAGGATGACAGCTTGGTATCTATTTGGATAAATTAAAAGAATCCATAATCGCAGTTGGATACCTATCTCCCGCGACTTGATTTGCACTGCAAATTTCATCAATCCGAGCTAAGTCAGCAGCATTTAGGTGCACTTTGACCGCCCCTACATTTTCCTCCAGATATTTTACTCGTCTGGTCCCTGGGATAGGCACGATATAATCGCCTTGTGCCAATACCCAAGCCAAGGCTAATTGCACGGTAGAGCAACCTTTTTCTTGTGCCAATTGGGTCAATTCTGCCACCATTTTTAAATTCGTGTTCAGATTTTCTTCTGAAAAGCGCGGCAGATTTTTTCTGAAATCATCTGCTGCTAAATTTTGACTGCTTTGGATTTTCCCAGTTAAAAAACCTCGACCAATAGGACTGTAAGGCACAAAACCGATGTTTAATTCCTGACAAACTTTCAGCACCTCCTGTTCAACACCGCGAGTCCATAAGGAATATTCCGATTGGATGGCAGTGATAGGGTGAATGCGATGTGCGCGGCGGATAATTTCAGCTCCTGCCTCGGATAAGCCGATGTGCTTGATTTTGCCTTGCTTAACTAGATTAGCCATGGCAGTAACGCTAGTTTCAATTGGAGTGTTAGGATCGATGCGGTGTAAGTAGAATAAGTCAATATACTCTAAATTTAAGCGTTTTAAGGAGGCTTCACAGCAGGCGGTAATATAATCGGCAGAACCATTGACGCCGCGATAGCCTGCGTTATCAGGATCGCGGACTAGGCCGCATTTGGTGGCAATAATGACTTTATCCCTAACACTGCCAATAGCTTGGCCTAGTAGTTTTTCATTGTGGCCACTGCCGTACATATCGGCGGTATCAAAAAATGTGATACCGAGATCATAGGCCTTTTTTAGAGTATTGATTGATTCTGCATCGTTGGTTTCCCCATAAAATTCCGACATGCCCATACAGCCTAAGCCGATAGCGGATACCTTTAATTTTTGATGACCAAGTGTTCTTGTTTGCATATTATTTCTCCTAAGGTATATTTTTTAGCTGGGCTATTATATTAGCCATGACGGCAAAAGATATCCGGTAAAATCACGGATTAAGCCATTCACATCACAGCTATAAATGCGTATGATACGACTATGATATCCCAATTTGACCAGAGCTATTTTGTACATACTCACAGTGATATAGATTCTATTATTCAACCGTTGAAGGATTTTTTTGGCATAACCAGTTTTGTCTATCAGAAAAATTTTTTAAACGGTTCAGAGATTCGTTTAACTAATCAACCGCGCTGGATCAGTTATTTCTTTGAAGAAAAACTTTATAATCACAGCTTGTTTGAACATGCCCCTCCCCAATATGTCAAAGGCCATGTGTTATGGTCGGGTTTGCCTGAGCATGAGCATGTTTTGAGCTTGGCGAGACAATTTAATATCGATCATGGTATTACGTTTATTGAGCCGCAAGTCGATGGGGTTGAGTTCTTTTTTTTTGGGCACTACTCCGAATAGACATGACGTACCTTTGCGCTATTTAAACCACATAGACTTGCTGGAAAAATTTATCATTTATTTTAAAGAAAAAGCCGCCCATCTGATTAATACAGCCGAACAGTCTCCTATTATTATTATGGATAAATTGGTTAAAGATATTCCGCCAGCCCCCTTAAATAAAATACAGTTAGATCGTGATAGGTTTATGCAGCAGGTGATTTCCGCGGATTTAATACAGTTTTCCGCCCGAGAATATGACTGTATCAAATGGTTTAAGCAGGGGTATAGCTTAAAGATGATAGCCAATGAGCTAAATATCTCACCACGTACGGTTGAAACGCACTTTGAGCATATTAAGCAAAAAGCGCAATGTCATACGCGATCTGAGTTAGTGAAATATTTGGCGCGTGTTGGTTAGATTGTCATGGTCTGACGGGAGACACTATGGCCGGTATATGGCAATCACTTCTACCCTGACTCCTTTGTTACTTTTAAGTATGCTTCCAACTGATCGTTAGAATACCCAGCAACCGTATATTGCCAAATTTCGCGGCTGATACGTGTGAGGGGGTGCGAAGCAAGCAAGCCTTCGCCGCCGCAGACTATGCGAGCAAAAACGGCGCAATCTTGTGCCAAATACAACCCATCACTCCTGAGGGCAAAAAAATCTGTCTCGTTGCTTAATACGCGTTGGTAATAGGCTTGCCAGCGTGTTTGTAACAATTGCAAGTTTATTTGCGCTTCTGGGTGATTGGCATATCGACTTTGTGAGGCGATTTTTAAAAGAGCAAAAGCTGCGCCGGCAAAATTATAAATTGGAGGTGGTGGCGCAGGCTGCATTGCTGCTTTGGGTTGTAGGGCAATAATATCATTTTTAGCAATAGGCCAATTACGTAATTCTATGCTCACTGTGTTAGCTGCACTAAAGACCGCAGTTTCAATTGGGGGTGAAATTTGCAATGAGGAAGTAGAATGAATTACCTCCTGAAAGGGTAGCCAGACATAATAAATATCTTCATTAAAATCAAAAGACAACAATACTTGCGAAAAATAATTAAATCCGGTGACCCAGGGCAATTTGCCTGAAAGTAAAAGATGTTGGTCAGTTTGTTGAATTTGTAGAACTGACTTGTTAATAATATTACTAACACCTACGCCCCGCTGCTGAGCCGATAATTCGGTCAAGGTTTTAGAAATTTTGTCATGAGGCAATAATTTTTTTAATTGTCCAATGCTATATTGGTGTTGCGTGTGAAGGAATAATAAGGCGCCAGAAAATTGCGCCATTAACATATTGTACTCCATGCGTTCTGACTGCTCCCCACCTAAACCACCATGTTGTGAGGGAATTAATAAGCGCAAATTGCCGAATGACACTAATTTCTGATAGGCAATTTTTAATAATTCTCTGTCGTGATCTAAGGCATTGGCGATAGGAGCAACATCGCTTTTTAAGTAGGATGACAGCTGATTGAAGAAGTTTTTGATATTTTTAAGCATAGTCATTATATGCTAATGGGATAAAGTAAATAAGTAAATGTTTGTTTGAGGCTTACAGTGTTCGGAAAAAGGTTTGAACCTAGGTTTTTGCTCGTGATATTATTAAAAACTAGTTAGGGTTTCCATAAATCATGAGGGATTTTAATCATAAATATGCAAAAAGGAGAATTTTCGAGTGTTTGCTAATAAATTAGAGACTATTCAAGAGCTTCAATGGCATGAGGTGAGGCATGAAGTTGCAAAAACGAATTCTACATTGGCGAAAATTATTGATGAATTAGACCCTTCACCGGAATATACTTTATTTAAAGTAAAATATCATTTTGGCAGTGAAATTTTAAAAAATGGTTATTTATATATCCCCAATGCCAATAATGAATTGGTTCCACTTTCCAGCACTCCTGCTAAGATTCAAGATAAATTAAGTTATAACAATTTTACTAATCCAGTTAGCCTGGTTTTAAATAATGCCGTTGAATTTTTTTTGGTAGTTGGTGAAAATACTATCCCACTTTATGGTTTGATAAGACCAGGAAAAATATTTGGAACCTGGCGTATTTTAAATCCACAAGAGACGCACAGTCCGGCATTTATATGGGATATGACTGCAGGAGCGCGATCTATTTTCATGTTACCTAAAATAGCGGAATCGGCGAAATACAGTAAATTACAGCGTACATTTCAGTTGCGGTCCGAAAAACCTACTTCTCTTCTTGACCATTGGAACATATTCAAAGGCATGGCCAACCATCCTGAATTTGGTGAATCTTGGTCAGTAGATGTGCTTTTTTTCACCAAAAAATGGTTTGAATGCTTAAATGATAAAGAGTGGAATGATTTAAAAGTCTATTTATTGGAGGTGGCGTGGAAAAGTAGTGAATTTTTTCGTAATCAGTTTATGTGGAATTTAGCTTTTTCCTTAATTCAAAAAGAGTATAATCTAAAACCAAATCCGTATACTGTAGATATAGTAAAACATCTATTAGCAATGGGTATTGGTGCAATGCCAGGTTTTGCTTCTGCGCTGGATGATTCGGCCGCGCCCATTCGAAGATTACAGGAATTCTTTGTTACGATATACCAATTAAATGAATATGCACCTATCATTATGCAACCGCAATTCTTTTCACTTGAAAATCCAAGATCTATTTATTATTCCTTGCAATATCCAACAACTATTGAGTTTTCTCCAAAATCCAGAGAAAGTTCTACAAAAATATTTGATTTATATCAAATAAAATCACTACTTTCGAGATATTTCTCTGAGATACGTTTAGATAGATTAAATTTAAAAGGCACACCAATTTATGAATTGCTAGATAGTGTAAAGTTTGATTTTTTCCATACGGATCCAGAAAATTATTCAGGCATTCGTTTAAGCAAGGAAATTCCAGTAGAAGATCCCACTTTTTTTGAACAATTGATTGATGGTGCCAGTAGAAATTTCCCCGTAAATAGTCCTTTTATTAGAGGATGCGTTCGCATAGCGGCTAAGTAAGCTATTATCTTCGTAATCAGCGTGAAAGCTTTTTTAAAGGGTGGTTGGAAAAAATATGTAAAATTCGCTGTCTTTGAGTCGGAGTTTGATAGGGGATGTGTTTTATATATTTAAATTTAAGCTGCTTGCCGTATTCATCTATTTCTTTTTCGGAAGGTTTGTAGCCATAAGCAGTGCCGTATGCTGAATTTAGGATAAATGAATTATCATCATTAACAGAAGCGTTCCCAGGGACTATCGTATTTAATATCGTATCTAAAATCATTATGCCCTCTGGTTTTAGCCAAGAGCGCATATGTTCCAGTAAGGGCAATTGTTCTGATTTAGCGAAATCACCTATACCTGACCACAAAAATAAGACCGCTTCGTACTGCGCATTGGGATGAAAACAGCGTATGTCAGCGTTATAAATATTCACTTTTTTTGAATATTTATTCAATAAGTGTTTATATAAATTTTTGCTGCGTTCAATGCTGGAAATTTTACCGGAATATTTTTTTAATATGAGTTGATTAAGGACGCGTCCATAAGCCGAGCCCACATCGATAATTGAACGAGTATTGGCAATATAGGGGTAAATCAAGTCAATATCGCAGCCATTTTCAAATCCGCCTTTGATGGCAAAATCACGTAATACGCTAACAGGAACGTTTTCATAATACTCAATCAGATCTTTATTATCCCAACCTATGCTATTAACTCCTGAATAATCGTTGAAAGCTTCTGCTGAGCACATCATCTTTTTCTTATCCCATAAAATAAAACCATTTTTTAATAAGCTCCCAACAATAAAACATTAAGTTTTTTGGATTAAAGTGGCCAAAATATAATTTAGATATTATTTTTATACTAATCACCTAATATTATGATAAAATTACTCCATTAGTTAACCCAATGCGAAGAGGAGTCATGCTATGAAAAAACTACCATATTAAGCTAGGTGGGTTGTTGTTATATTTACCAACAACCCATTATTGCTGTTGCTATTGTATAGTAAATATCTTAAGGTTTCCTTAAAGTTTGCTTTATAGATTTAGTTTTTTTTGCGACATAGGTTATGTTCTTGAATTTAAAATTAATGCATCCTTTGAAAATTTAGATTGCATTTTATTTTAGGAAAAAAGTAATTTATGTATTTAGGATTTTAGGGAGACAGAGTTTATGGCTAGTCTCAAAAAAGATATAGAACTACTTGTCAATGTTTTGCAGCTAATGCCACATCCAGAAGGTGGATATTATAACGAAGTTTATAGAGCTACGGATAAAATTGGCGTTGCGAGAGAAAAATACGGAGATGCCTATCGCGCCAGTGCCACTTCTATTTATTTCCTGCTGAAAGGTGATGATTTTTCTGCTTGGCACAAAATAAAAAGCGATGAAATCTGGAATTATCATGAAGGCAATTCAATCAATATTTTAAGCATCAATCCACAGGGGGTGCTAAAACAGCACAAGCTGGGGAGCAAATTATCCGACCCCGATGCCGAATACCAGGTGGTTATTCCTGCGGGTGATTGGTTTTGTGCTTATGTTGAGGATGGAGAAGGTTATACGTTGGTGGGTTGTACGGTTGCACCGGGTTTTGAATTTGTCGATTTTGAAATAGCAGATAGGAATAAATTGACTCAGGAATTTAAGCAGCATCAAGCCCTAATTCATAAATTTACGCGAGGCAGTTAAACAAGCTAACAGGAATAATATGGGTTTTAATACGGATGTTGTCATTGTTGGTAGTGGTCCTACCGGATTAATGCTGGCCTGTCAGCTGCAGCGCTTTGGCATTAATTTTCGCATCATTGATAAGCAAATTGATCGCGCTAAAGAATCCAGAGCTTTTGGCATTCAAGCAAAATCAATGGAAATTTTTCAAAATTTAGGTTTAGCCGAGGAATTTTTAAAGCACGCTCAAGCAGGTCAAAAAGCTGAGTTTTATTTTAACGGTCAATTCAAATTTGCGATTAATTTTTCCGATATTGATGTGCAAGCGACGCCGTTTCCCGCCATTTATTTTCTCCCACAATCCGAAACAGAACAAATTTTAATTGACTATTTGCAGGCGCGACAAATAACAGTTGAGCGGCAATTTGAATTAATAACATTTACCCAAGATAGTGATGGGGTAACAGCAATAGTGAAAAATAATAGGACTGGGGAAGATGAAACCATAGTCTGTCGTTATATAGTTGGTTGTGATGGTGCGCATAGCACAGTGCGAAGCCTATTGGAAATTCCTTTTGTTGGCGCATCATATTTACAAAATTTTATTTTAGCGGACGTTGAGGTTAATTGGAAATTACCTATAGAGAGTTTTAGTGTTTTTCTTGCGAAAGAAGGTAACTTGCTGTGTATTCCATTAAAGCATAATTTGCGTCGTATCATGATTACCGGTATGGGTGGCGATTCCCTGGATGATAAACCACCTACATTGCAAGAAATTGAACATTTCATGAATAAGGTGGCTGCAACACCAGTTAAACTCGATAATCCAGTATGGATAACGCGCTTTCATTTGCATCATCGAGCGGTATACAAATGTCGCTTAAATAGAGCCTTCCTTGCTGGAGATGCAGCGCATATTCACACGCCTGTCGGTGCACAAGGCATGAATACGGGTTTGCAGGATGCAAGTAATTTGGCTTGGAAAATTGCCTTAGTGCTAAAATACCACACCCCCACAACACTTCTTAAAAGCTACCAGGCTGAACGCCATCCAGTAGGACAAGTCTTGGTGCATACCACAGACAGGATTTTCGGCTGGATTACATCAAAAAATTCCATCATCACCACTTTCAGACAATACTTAATTCCTATTGTGATGCGCTTAGTTTTAAAGTCTAAACAGGTTAGGCGTTTTATGTTTAACTTTATATCTGAATTAAGCATTCATTATGAACCTAATGCTTTTATAGTGGAAAAAACTGAAAGAGCTGATAAGAAATTTTTAAAAATAAAAGCGGGCTATCGTGCGCCAGATGCACCCACAGAAAATTCCAGTTTGTTTGAACTTTTCAGACAAAAACCATTTAACATTTTACTTTTTAATGTGAGCGATGAAACTGAAAATTTTAGTAAAGTTCTGGCATTAATAGCTAAATATTCTCAATTAATCGCCGTGCATCAATTTACTGATTCACATAAATTAGAAGTGCTTTTTGATCGCTATGGTATTTCTCAAACCGGAATTTATTTCGTCAGGCCAGATGGCTATATTGGCTTTAGAGCTTTTGGTAACAAATTAAGTTTACTATTGAAATATTTGAAACTATATGGTTTTAGTGTTTGAGATGCGTCATTCCGGCATGGATGCTGGGATCTAGGCTACAAGGATGTGAAAGTTTTGTATGCCTGCAAGCTGGATATCGGCGCTCATGCTGGATGACGGTCTAAATAGGGTGTGAGTAGTTACAATATAAAAGTTATAACTGGGGCATATCCATCTGATGGAGTTTGTTTTTTATATGCATAATTTCTTTTTGTTTGTTTTTCATCTGTTCACTTAGTCCCGTATAATCCTGCTCATTTAAAATAGCATCAGTGAATTTAACTATAACTTCTTTTTCTTCTTTTTGTAGGTAGATTAAGCGCTCCTTAAGCGCCGCGCGAGTTAGTTCGAACGGTGAAGTATTGATGGCAGGGACTATTAATGGTGAATCCTGCTTTTTACTTGTTAAATCGTCATTATCAATCCAGTTTTTCTTATTTCTCTTATGGTGTTTCATTTGACTCATAAATGACTCCTCGCATAGATTATTTCGGAGATAATGATAACAAGGATTTCTTATTGTATTATTAACTGTTTTTTTGAAATCTAAAATTCGATTATCTGAGTTAAGAGAAAGTACTTCTCCTGGAACCACCTGATTAATAGTTTTTAAAATATGAGACTTGTTATCAGTCCATATCATTACTTTATAATCATGAGCGGCTGCAATATTTAAAAGATCGATAATATTATTTAGATATTTTTTTGGAATAGGTTTACTTACCCAGACGAAGTGAATTAATTTATTAAGTTCTTCATCGGAATATCCAGGATATTCTGGCTTGGCCGGTTCTAAGGCTTGAGGCTGTAGGCTATTAAATATACTCTCCTGATTTTTAAAAAAATCTAAAGTATCATACGATTTTATCCTTTTTTTAGATTCTTTTTGCCTAGACATAGTTAATTTCTCAAATTCGTGACATTACCTAGCATAGCTTTCGACTCACGTTTAATGAATGAATATAATACAGCTTTGTTTTTAACAAAATATTAGAAATACTTCTTATTATTTTTGCCACAGAATTAAGGGAGATTCCATCATCACGGCGCCCGGAAAATAAGGCACGATACGCGGAGTGAAGCTTGCGGCGGGATACAGCATTGGTACAGTGGCGCGATAAATATGCGCATTAGTGGTATTGGGGAGTTGCTCTTGATGTTCCATCTCTTTAATCATGGCTGTCGAATACAGCTCGATTTTGACGGCTTGGCGATCTAATTGATAGAGATAAACCGGCACTTCAAATACATACTGATCGTTAGCCATCGTAATTTTTAATTCGCCAAAGCGTAATTGTCGCCAATTTTGTTGTACGGAAGCTTGCCAATCGGCAATTTGTTTAGCCAAAGCACTGTTATTAGCAGTGCGTGATTGGTAGTTTTGTGCGGCCGGCAAATAAAATTTCTCAGTATACTCACACACGGTGCGATTAGCAGAAAAACGTGGGGTAAGGCTGGCCATGCTGGCACGGATTTTATTAGTCCAAGCTGTGGGAATATTTTGTGCATCGCGGGAATAAAATTGCGGAATGACTTCTTGTTCCAACAAATCATAAAGCGCATACGCTTCAGCTCTATCCCAATTTACATCATCACCATGTTCTTTTCGATCTCCCAATGCCCAACCTACCTCGGGAGTGTAAGCTTCAGCCCACCAGCCGTCTAATTCAGATAAATTTAAGCCGCCATTTACCAGCACTTTCATGCCGCTGGTGCCACAGGCTTCCCAAGGTCGGCGCGGGGTGTTGATCCATAAATCGACACCTTGCACTAGATATTCAGTCAAAATCATATCGTAATCACTGAGGAAGATGGCCTGGGAGCGCACTTCAGGTCTTTTAACAAAATCTACCCATTTTTTAATTAAGGCATGTCCATTAAGGTCGGAAGGGGGTGCTTTGCCGGCAATAATCAATTGCACCGGCCGGTTTTGATTAGTTAAAATACGTATCAGCCTATCCATATCAGTTAGTAGTAAATCCGGCCTTTTATAGCTGACAAAGCGGCGTGCAAAGCCTAAAGTCAAAGTATCTGGGTTTAAACAGGTTTTAGCGCGTTCAACATCTTCAACTGCAGCATTTCTGGATTCCAGTTGTCTAACCAGTCGCGTGCGTGCGTGATCTATCAAGCGGGTGCGTGACTGATTGCGTATCTGCCAAATTTTTGTATCGGTCACGATGCTGAATTGTTCTTCCATGCCTTGGACATTTCCCAACCAGCGTCCTTTGCCGCAAGATTCTGCCCACAGTTGATCGGATTCTGAAGAATCCCAGCTTGGCATATGCACACCATTGGTGACAAATTCAATCGGAATTTCTGCAATCGGCCAACGATTAAATAGATCACTAAATAAATGACGGCTGACTGCGCTGTGGAGTTGACTCACCGCGTTGATATGATTGCTGCCACGGATCGCTAAATAAGCCATATTGAAGTCTTCATGGGGATTTTTTTGGCCTAAAGACAATAGCTTCTCAATGGAAATCCCGAGGTTTTTTTGCGCATAATTTTTTAAATATTTAGTAATTAAATCAGGAGAAAAATGATCAAAACCAGCAGACACGGCGGTATGAGTGGTAAATAAATTGCCTGCACGCGTAGCAGCCAAAGCGATTTCAAAGGGTTGTTTAGTCGCTTGCATGTAACAAAAAGCCCGTTCCAATACCGCAAAAGCTGCATGCCCTTCATTCATGTGGCAGATTTCTGGTTGGATACTCAACGCATTTAATAAACGCCAACCACCAATACCTAGCACCAGCTCTTGTTTTAACCGCAATTCAGCATCACCGCCATAGAGCTCACTGGTAACGCCTCTATGTGCTGGGAAATTAGCTAGATCGTTAGTATCTAATAAATACAGCTGAGTTCTACCAACTTTGACTTCCCAGGTACGTAGCCATAGCGGCCAACCGGGTAGGTCGATTTTTAAACGCAACCATTCGCCATTTGGTAAGCGTAAGGGTCTGATGGGGAGCTGTCCTGGGTCATTGTAAGGATAGAGTTCTTGTTGTTCGCCATTGCCATCGATAAATTGCCGAAAATAGCCTTGGCTGTAGAGTAGGCCAATGGCAATAACTGGCACTCCTAAATCGCTAGCAGCTTTTAGCTGATCTCCAGCCACATTACCAAGACCGCCAGAATAAATCGGCAGTGCCTCGCTTAACATAAATTCCATACTGAAATAAGCAATGCCTTTTAAGGGAGATTCGGCGTAATTCTTTTGAAACCAACCATAGGAACTCAGTTCTTCTTGTCGTGATTGCAGGAGGTCATTCACTAGATTACTGAATTTGAGATCGTCTAACAGTGCGCTTAATTTTTCTCTGGAAGCAGTTTGTAAAACTGCCCAAGGATTATGGGTCAATTCCCACAATTCTGGATCGATTTTGTACCAGAGAATATCCGCGCTATGATTCCAGGATGAGATTAAATCTAAGGCGAGGGTTTCAAGAGCGCTATAGCCTTTCAGGTTAATTTTATGAGATGTGTCTCTGGTGTGCATATTTAAACTTCCTTGTTAGTTGAAATATATGTCAATCTACTTTAACGCAGAGTATTAACAAAAATGCATAAGTTGTTCCGGCCACATAAAGACAGGATCCAGGAGGTGGGGTTTCTCAACTTTCTGGATCCCGTTTTTATGCGAGTTTACAATGACTAATCATCCAATAAATTTCATCATAATCACTAGCTGTTTTTACCACCTACCACAAGGTCTTGGTCTAGGTTGGCAATGTGGTGGTTTGGGTAAGCAAGGGGGAGGGGTGGGTCTACAATGCGGCGGCTTTGGTCTACATGAGCTTCCTCCGCTACCAACAACTTTATTCAATTCTTTATCTAATAATTGAGTTTTCATAATTATTCTCCAAAATATTACACACAACGCTATCTAACTTAATGGGCTGCTTTAGGGCCCTATATTTCCAGTATAGTCTATTTCCCTACAAAATTTGATTTGATTTAATCGACTCTAAAAACACTAAAAATTAGCAAAACCTTGCAATTAACATACCTGCAGCCATGGCTACCATCAATAAGTCTTCTATCAGCGTAATACTGGACATAGGCAAATTTAGAATAGTCCCTAAGCAAGCACAACGAAATTTACCTTTTTGCCGTAATGCTTTTATGACGCCTAGACTGGAGAAACCCATGATGAATATGGTGGCTAAATAAATCGCTGTGGGTGCAATGGCGATGGCATAGGCTAAACCTAGCGCTAACTCGATGAAGGGATAAATATAGCCATAAACAGGCCAACGTCCAGCCAGGATATCATAGGTTGCATAGGTCCTAGCAAAGCCGGGCAAATCTAGAAATTTGAATGCTGAGAACACTAAAAAGAAACCAGCCATAAAAATATGCATCCATTGGTGCCAGTTAATACCATTAGTATGAATGGTATTAGCGAAAGCAACGCCGGTGATATAAATAATAATCAAAAATAATGGGTAAAAAGTGTTTAGCCAACCTTTTGTTCCTGCTTTGGTTTGGGAATGTTTCATCACTGTCTCTTGTTAAAATAAATGGGAGCTGTATTATTAGTCCGTATTACACTACGGAGTCAATGGTTATGAAAACGCCTAAGATGACAATTTCCAGATTTGCTAGAAGTGCTGGTGTTGGCGTTGAGACAGTACGCTACTATCAACGTTGTGGTTTGTTACCTGTACCCCGTACAAAAATGTCCGGCTATCGAGAATATGATAACAGTATTTTACAGCAACTGCGCTTTATACAACGTGCACAATTGGCAGGATTTACGCTAAAGCAAATAAAACAATTAATTGATTTTGACCCAATGTTTGAACGTCATCAGATTCAAGAAATGACACGCAACCAGATAAAAGCCCTGGATGCACAAATCAAACAATTGCAGAAAATTTCTACTGCCTTAAAGGGGTGGTTAAGTGATTGTGAACAAGCTGGGCATAAGGTGGTTTGCCCTATTATTAAAGCATTGGGTGAAGAATTCACTTCCGATTTTGGCGAGTAGTTTAGCTTTCTAATTGATATCCTACTTTTATGAACTTAACTTTCGATAAAAAAGAATTTTACCGTGCTCATCTGGCGCGAGATCCCAGATTTGATGGCAAATTTTTTGTTGCTGTCAAAACGACAATGATCTATTGCCGCCCCACCTGTCCGGCTAGAAAAGCTAAACTACAAAATCTAGAATTTTTTCTGCATGCAGCACAGGCGGAAGAAGCAGGTTTTAGACCCTGTTTGCGTTGCCGCCCTGAAACAGCGCCTGGTTCTGCTGCTTGGCTGGGTACATCAGATATCGTGCAACGCGCTATGCGCATGATGGATTCTTATGCGCTAGATGAATTATCTGTGGGGGACTTAGCTAAAAAATTAGGCATAGGTGAACGTTGGCTGCGTGAGCTTTTTCAACAACAAGTGGGTGTCAGTCCACAATCTTTGCTGATCTCAAAAAAACTTGATTTGGCTCGAAATTTATTAGATGCGTCATCGCTTTCAATCACTGAAATTGCATTTGGCTCGGGCTTTCAATCCATCCGTCGTTTCAATGACGCATTTAAAGCACGCTTTCAAAAAACACCTAGTGCTTTTAGAAAAAACCCACAAACAAAAGGCCAATTGCGTTTTCAACTGAGTTATCGGCCTCCCTATGCTTGGAGGGAAATAATGCGGTTTTTTGCTAATCGTGCCATTTCTGAACTGGAGAAGGTAGAAGGTGATTCCTATGAACGACTGATTACTTATGGCGATGTACGTGGCTGGTTTAAAGTAACATATCATCAGGCGAATAAAGTAGCAGTAGAGTTTAAATTAAATAAAATCACCAATATTCTGGAGTTTGTAACGAGGATAAAAAATATTTTTGATCTGGATTCTGATCCCATGGCGATAGAAGATAGTCTTAGCGAAGATAAAGCACTTATGAAACTGTTGCAGCAGCACAGGGGATTGAGAATACCTGGATGTTGGGATGGTTTTGAATTGGCGGTACGTGCGGTGATTGGTCAAAAAATTAGTGTCAAAGCAGCACGTACAATTCTCGGTAGATTGGTTGAGTTATGTGGTGAAAAACAAACTTTAGATAAAACATTAAAATTATCGCGATTTTTTCCGACACCTGAAAATATTCTAGCAGCTGATTTATCTAAAATCGGTTTAACAAATGCAAAAATTTCCAGCCTCAAAGCTTTAGCGGATGCCGTCGCCAATCAAACCTTAATTCTCAATGGGACTGAAAGTTACGCTGAAACTTGTCATAAGCTTTTGTCAATAAAAGGCATTGGTCAGTGGACAGTGGAATATATTGCCATGCGTGCGCTTAGAAACCCGGATGCTTTTCCAGAGACGGATTTGGAAATTCAAAAAAAAGTTAAACTATTACAATTGCACCCAAAAAAATGGACGCCGTGGCGAGCTTATGGAGCAATATTACTTTGGAATTTACAATTGGAGCCTAAAATATGAAAGAACTCAGGAGTCTTCAATCTTTACCCGTTGATGCCATTTATGACGAGATGGATACGCCCGTTGGTCAATTAACCTTAATTGCCTCCAAGCAAGCGTTGCACGCTATTTTATGGGAATCTAATCGCAAAGATGCTAAATGTCAGAAAATTATCCAGGATCTTAAGCAGAGCCAAGATCATAAAATCATTATACAGACCAAAAAACAGCTGACTGAATATTTTCAAGGCAAAAGAAAAATCTTTGATATCCCGCTGATATTGCGCGGAACAGATTTTCAAGTTAAAGCTTGGGAGCAGTTGCAAAAAATCCCTTATGCCAAGACGATTTCTTATGCCGAACAAGCAGCAAGAATAGGCGACAAAAATAAAGCCAGAGCAGTGGGTATGGCGAATGGATTAAATCCCATTTCCATAATTGTACCTTGCCATCGTGTCATTGGCAGCAATGGACATTTGGTAGGTTTTGGCGGAGGTATTGAAAATAAGGCTTATCTTTTAAAGCTAGAGTTGAATAAGAAATAATGAATACCAAGCAAACTTTCTGCGCATTGTGCATGGGTTTTTTTATGGTGATTTTAGACGTCACCATTGTCAATGTCGCCCTACCCAGTATTGCAATTTATTTCAATATCACATTATCTAGATTGCAGTGGGTAGTAGATGGTTACACATTAACCTTTGCAGGTTTTTTATTATTGGTTGGCTCCCTTAGTGATTATTTTGGTGCAAAGAAAATATTTCAAATCGGTTTGCTGGCTTTCGTTTTGACTTCTTTAGGTTGCGCATTATCTCAATCTTTACCTTGGTTGATTTTTTTTAGATTATTGCAAGGCATCTCCGGCGCTTTAATGCTGCCGTCTTCCCTAGCTTTAATCACGACATTGTATAAAGAAGCAGAAAAAAGGGCTCATGCTATAGGTATTTGGGCAGCATTGGGTGGTGTTGCCTGTGCTTCCGGTCCGTTTTTAGGCGGTTTGTTAACCAGTTTATTTTCTTGGCGAGCAATTTTTTTAGTTAATCTATTGATTGGTCTTATCAGTTTTTTTCTTATTTCATTCAACCACAGTGATATAGAAAAAAATAGCGCGCGTGTCAGGTTCGATTTTCTAGGCCAAATCACAGGTTTTGTAGCCATTTTTTTGTTGGCTTATGGATTAATACAAGCTAGTGTCTATGGTTGGACTCATCCTATCATTCTCATAAGTTTCATCATCAGTGCCTTGTCGCTTGTGCTGTTTTTATTTATTGAACATCAAATTAAGCAGCCCATGCTGCCATTAGATATTTTCCATAATAAAAAGACGACGATGGCGCTCATTGCGGCGATGATTCTGAATTTGTGTTTTTATGGCGAATTATTCATGATCCCATTTTATTTTGAAAATTTTCGTCATTATTCTGTTTTTGTAACGGGCCTTGCTATTTTACCACTACCAGGATTAGCGCTTATTGGTTCTTATTTAGGTGGGAAATTAACCGCAAAAATTGGAGCAGCAAAAATTATATTTACTGGGTTGTTCATTGCAGCCATAGGATTTTTTGCATTATTGACTTTGGAGGAAATGTCTCCGAATTATATTTGGATCATGCTACCATTTCTCGCAATTGGTTTTGGTGTTTCTTTTACCACGCCGGCGATGACTTTCGCCGCCATCCATTCAGTAGCGCCAAAACGCGCAGGCATTGCTGCCGCAGTGTTAAATACGGGCAATCAAATTGGTAGCCTTATCGGTGTTGCAGTATTTGGCACTATCACAATTACTTCAAAGGATTTTATCTCTGGGGTGCATAGTACGTTTTATATTTCTGGCACATTGTTTATGGTAACTGGGTTTTTGAGTTTATTTATCATGAAGGAGGGCGTTTCTACTAATTTCTCTTGAACCTAGAATGGAGAAGCTTTATGGGGGAAATCTATCCAACGTCTGAAAAATTCAAACTTTATGCTATACTTAAATTTCGCATGAAATATAAGGAGATAAATCATGAGAAATCAAGTTGCACTCGTAACAGGAGGTATGGGTGGAATCGGAACCGCAATTTGCCGCAGTCTGGTCGATCAAGGGGCTAAAGTTGTTGCTACCTACAACCGTGGCGGAGACCACGTTTCCGCTCAAAAATGGCAGCGCCAGCAGCAAGAAGATGGCTATCACATCGATATAGCCTTTGTTGACGTAACGGACTACAACTCTTGCAGCCGCTTAGTAAAAGGCCTGCCTGTTGATTTAAATAAAATAGATATACTCGTCAATAACGCGGGTGTCGTGCATGACATGCAGTGCTACAAAATGGGTGCAGATGCCTGGGATAAAGTCGTAAATACCAATTTAAACGGCACATTTTACGTTACCCGCCATGTCATTAATGGCATGATTGACCGCCAATATGGCCGTATCATTAATATTTCCTCAGTCAATGGACAAAAAGGCCAATTTGGTCAGGTGAATTATTCCGCTTCAAAAGCAGGCATTCATGGCTTCACCAAAGCGTTAGCATTAGAGGTTGCCAGCAAAGGGATTACGGTGAATACCATTTCCCCGGGCTATGTAGCAACCGAAATGGTGATGTCAGTAGCTGAACCAGTACGCGAAAAAATACTAGCACAAATCCCGGTAAAACGTTTTGGCCAGCCTGAAGAAATAGCGCGAGCTGTGGTTTTTTTAGCAGCGCCGGAAAGCAGTTTTATTACAGGCTCTAATTTAAATATTAATGGTGGGCAGTACTAAGTGCCCAGGTTAAAGATCTGAAGCAGGGTAGCGTCCAGTCTGCCCTGGTTCAATCTTTCTTTTACTGATAGCTAGCGCCACTTGTTGTAGCAGGCACGGCATAAGGACTTGGTTTTGCAAAAGTGTGGCAACAGGCGCTCAAACCACCCAGTGTCAAACCGAATAAAACAATCATAATAGCTCGCTTCATATACCTTTTCCTCTTTATTAGATTAATTTAACTTATTGGCTTACTTCTTTATTCTACATAGGGTGCAAGAAAGCAGGGGTAAGATACTTGATAAACAGAAGCTTTGCAATATATATAAGAAAAATACAGTGTAAAATAAAAAAAATCAGCGCTGTTTCGGTACTGTAGCGAATAGTTACGAGCTAGGAATAATGCTAGGGTCAATTTTTAGGCGTGCATGCCCAATCAGCACGGCCTTATGGCTGGCGGTTCCCTGCTTAGCTATGGCTAAACCTGAAAAAGTATCCCCATTCACTTTAATTTTGTAACTCACATACAGTGGATCTGCCGGTTTATGATTGTCGGCATAGGCATTTAGTTCGCAAAAAGTGCCGATGTAAGTATCTGGCTCACCTGGCACAGTTTACCGAGTTTATTCCATATTTGCTCAATTCAGTGGTATCAATGCAATTATGTATTACGCGCCGGAAATTTTTAAAACTGCCAGTACGTCTACGGATGCAGCTTTTGCTGCAACGGTATGGGTGGGGGCTATTAATTTGATCTTTACTTTTGTCGCCATTTTGTTTGTGGATCATGCGGGTCGTCGGCCTTTGTTATTGGTAGGCACTGCCATTCAGACAGTATCTTTATTTGGGGTGGGTTGGATGTTTCATATCGGTCATGAAGGCTTGGGGGTTTTATTGTTTATTTTAGTTTTTGTTGCGGCTTTTGCTATGGCTATGGGACCATTACCCTGGATTATTATTTCAGAAATTTTTCCAGCGCGTATTCGTGGCCGTGCAGCGTCATTGGGGGTGATGATGATCTGGATTGCCTGCTACATTGTGGCGCAGACTTTCCCAATATTGAATAACCGCCTAGGTGGGGCAGTCACATTTATAATTTATGGTATTTGTTCACTCGCCAGCTTAGTTTTTGTACTTTTTGCAATACCGGAAACCAAAGGCCGAACCCTGGAGGAAATTCAGGCACAGTGGAATAGAAAACCATGAAGCGGCCTGGTTATTTCATAGGAGTGGATGGAGGTGGCACTCACACCCGTGCTTTGCTCGCCAATGCGGAAGGTGAATTGTTGGGCAGGGCTGAAGCAGGCTCTACTAATCGTAATCATCATTCGCGTGAAGTGGTGCGTAGAAATTTGCGCGAGGCTATACTGACAGCGATGGGTGATGTCGCTACAGGTCAAGAATTAGCCGGTATTTTTTTGGGTATGTGTGGTGTTTCCACCGATGATGACCGTGCTGATACAGTATCAATTGTACGTGAAATCACAGAAATTCCTGCAACGGTGCCGGTGCGGGTCGAAAATGATGCTTGGATTGGTCTGGCGGGAGGGCTGCTGGGTCGTTCCGGTATGGTGCTGATTGTGGGCACAGGTTCGGCGTGTTTTGGCTTAAGGGAAGATGGAAAATCGCTATGGTGTGGTGGTTGGGGAGCTTTGGCCGATGATGTGGGCAGTGCACCCTGGATAGGGACACGCGCCTTGCAAGCGGCTGTGCGCTGTGAGGATGGCCGTATCCCGTCAACCTTGTTACGGGATTATGTATTTAATTTTCTCGGTATATGTGAACCTAGAAAGCTGATTGACCGCATACATAACCAGGGTTTAACTCGTGAAGAAATCGGTCAATTGGCACCGAAAGTATTACAAGCTTATGTATTGGGAGATATTGAAGCTAAAAAAATTATTACTGATGCCGTTTCTGAGTTATCACTTTTAGTAGCCACGGTGGCTAAAAATTTATTTCAGCATCAACCTTCTGAATTAATTCTGGTAGGGGGATTAGCCTTATCTGGAAAGCCTTTTCAAAATTTGTTAATTGAGCGCATTATTCAAGATTCACCTGAGGTTTCAGTACCTACACCTGAAATGTCGCCGGTGCAGGGTGCGGTATTAGAGGCGCTTAAAGCGGGTGGTATCAGTTGTGGTCCAGAAATTATGGCGCGTATTCGGCGATTTGGATGAATATTCAGGGAATAAATAGAAGTCATTGGGTAGGTATTTATTCAAACACTTCTTCTAAGGTGTTGGCATCAAGCACACGTTCACCCCAGATTAAAAGAGTATTGCTATCTGCTTGTTGAATTCGTGTTAAGTAATTAGAAGGTAGATGATGAAAACGGTGTTGTAATAAACGGATTAACAGGGCAGCTTCACCCTTTTGTAAACCTGTTTTCAAGCCTTGTTGAAAACCTTGCTGAATACCTTTTTGAATACCAACGCGCTCTGGGGTAGTAATAAAATCCACTTGTTTTTCCTCCTCAATCTCTTTTAATGTTTCATTATATTTTATCACAAGTTCTTCAGGTAGCGTAACCAGCCAGTCAATTAGGGTAAATAGCTGAATAATATCCTGTCTGCTATAGCCTCTTTCATATAGTAAGCGGGTAAGGGCAGTTTTGGCTTTTAAACGTACTATTGGATTGTGCTTGGTTTCTAATACAGTTAATTGCGCCAACATAATGATGGCAAAGCGATTATTTATGGCAGCTAATTCTTGTCGCCGGTGTTGGTAATCCAATAGTTTCACAACGATATAACCTACCTCCAGGTAAGTACCAAAACATTCTTCTCGGTAGTGATTGATTCGCCAATTGGGATCATCATCAATAAGGATAGCAATGCTAATAATGGGTAGACGACGCATGTCTTAGATGCGATAGCGATAGATCATCATACGCTGAGGTAGTTTATCCTTGGGATCTCTATCAATTTCAAGATGACATAATATTAATATCTCATTATTATTTTTTTTCCAGAGTTTGATTAGTTTATCAGCAATCCGATTGCCAATTTCCGCATCACGAGTAATGGCATTTAATTCTTTATCCAGCGATTCATACCCTTTTGACCAATCAATTTGCTCGGCAATGTGGGGCAAGCAGAATTGCATAAAGTCGCGAAAATAGAATTCTAAGCTATGTTTCCAGGGACTATCAAAATTAGCACGAGGTGTGGTTTTCCTAATAGGTTCGATGGTATCAGTCATCATTTACTGGTCCTTAGCTATACATCTATTGTTGAAGATGCTAATTTATCTCAAACGATGTGACAATACCGTAAAATTCAGGAGAATGGCTATGTCAATTTCGGCACTTAATTCTGCATTATTAGAACTTTTAGCAATCCATCCGTCTTTAGCTTCGGAAGACTATGTCAATAATAAGCAACAATTTCATTTATATCATTTGTTAACGGAACAGCGTCACCCCAAAACGCAAAACTTAAGCCGATTGATAGCAGAAAACACAGCAGCGGGTTTACGTGCATTGCTGAGTGTGGATGAAGATATTGCACAGCAATTAAATGTCATTGTGCATAATCCTGAAACTTTAAAGCAGCTGAACTGTGCTTCTGCCAGTATTCAGCAAGCCTTACTTGGAGGCCAGCGCATTTATTATTATGGCACGGGTTCAACTGGCCGATTAGCGGCTACTTTAGAAAGTGGATTGTGGCGGCCTTTCTGGCAAAAATTAGAGAAACTGGCATTTTGGCCAAAGCTAGAAAAGCGTTTACCTCATATAAAAAATCGCGTCAAAGGTGAAATTACCGGTGCAGATCGCACTTTAATCAGTTCACTGGAAGGTTTTGAAGACTCTCAATTGATCGGGCAATTGCAATTACAGGAAAATCACATAAGTGAAGATGACGTGGTCATTGCCATGACTGAAGGTGGAGAGACCTCAGCAGTCATCGGCTGTATTTTAGCAGCTGCAGAACAGCACAAAACGCATACCTGTGAGCATTTGTTTTTTGTTTACAATAATCCCGATGAAGTATTGCTACCTTTTGACCGAAGTCGAATGGTGCTAGAGCATCCCAAAATTAATAAAATTAATTTAGCGACGGGTCCGCAAGCGATTAGTGGTTCTACCCGTATGCAGGCTACGACGATTGGTTTATATGTTATGGGTGCGGTTTTGCAAGATGCTGTGTATCGTGTTTTGCAAACTTGTTTAACAGCTGATGAATTAGCAAGCAGCGGTTTTGATGAGTCATTCACGCTAAAATCACAATTACTGCAATTTACGCAAATCCAAAAGACGCTGTATCAACTGGCTGATAAATTGGCGCCTTGGGTGGAAAAAGAAGCAAATACCTATCAAAAATTTGGTCATAGTTATTATTTTGCAGGCAGGGGTTTGCTATGTGTTTTTGTTGATGTGACCGAGCGTTCTCCGACTTTTCGTTTGCCACCTTTAGATAAAAAAAGTACCGAAAAAAAATCTTGGATAGAGATTTGGTCGCCAGCTAAAAGTCAATCTGAAGCTTGGGATATGTTGCTTAGACGGCAGTTTAAAGGTTTAGATGCGGGTTTTTATAAAAAACTATTTAGTGAGTTGGCGGATAGGTATTTACGAGAAGTCGCTTTACATAGCTTGGATGACGCAGGAGACGAGCAGCAGTTTCATTATGATTTGTCTGCACAAGAACAAAGACTGCGACATTTGTTTCCAAGTCCCAATGATCTGGGTGTCATGTTTTTATTTGGCGATGAAGAAATAACGCCAATTTTTCAGCAATGGTTAAATAAATTTTCCTTCACAAAAACACCGGTTATTATTTTTTCACTCGCTGCACCCGAGTCTGATTTTTCGGGGGATAATTTGATGCATATTCATTTGAATATTTCCAAACGCGACCCTTTTGATTTGTATTTAACGATTGCTTTAAAGATGGTATTGAATGCGGTATCCAGTGCCACGATGGCGAAAATTGGCCGTATCGTTGGTAATACCATGACCAATGTACAACCTAGCAATTTAAAATTAATTGGACGTGCGACTTATTTGATTCAACAACATGTCAATAATGTGTTGCAAAATGCTAAATGGCCAAAACATAGCAACATTTCTGCTATAACTTTTGCTGAAGCCAATGCAGTTTTATTTTCAGCCAAGGATTTTCTAGAACAACAGGGTAGTGCAACGGAGTCTGCAGAAGTTGCCGTGTCTATTATCCGAATTTTAGAGGCTTTGAAAAAATCTGAAAATATTTCTTGGGAACAAGCTATTTTAGTGTTAAAAGCGCAGGGGCTGGAAAATTATTTAAATGCATTCATGCTTGTTTCATCTGAATATGCGAAATTTAAACCAAAGTAAGGTTGATAGATTTACAAGTTTTGATTCAAAAAAATCCCTAAAAATCTCGACGTATTTCAAAAATTTTTCTATTTCCATCCCGTTTTGGTAAAAATTACTATGATGCAATTCTGTGGTTTGACAACTAATTAAAATTGAGACATTATTTGAAGTTTGAATATAATATTTAGTGGAGATTAAGTTATGTCGATGTTTAAACGGCAAAAGTTAGACGAGAAAAAAGCTAAACAATCCCCCCCCCTCTTTGATAGTATCGAAGAGCTAATCACAGAATGGAAAAAGCATAAAACCAATCCAGTGAATTTGATATTTTTCGCTATTGAGAAGGTTAAAAATAAATCTAGAGATGAAAAAGAATTATTACTTAAAATAGCCAAACTTTATCTGCCCATTGCGGCTAAAATAAATCCATATAAGGGATTTGACTCGGAAATTACCATGAATGTTTTTTTTGGGAGAATTGAGGGGTATAAAAGCACTGGAAAATTCAATGAAACTCCGATAGAACCTCAACCAGGTACCCAGAACTTTTTATTGGAGGGAACAGATCACTATCGAAACCTGTCTTGGGCCATCAAGGATTTGGAGAAAAATCTTGCTGAGCCAGATAAACAAGAAAGTAAATGCCTCATTTGCTAACCTTAAATTGTGAAGGGGGCAAGTATTCACATGACATGTTTACTTGACCCTTTACATCTCAGCTTTTTGTTAAAGACACGCTTACCTTACCAACACCATCCGTATAGGGGTAATCATTTTCAAAAGCCTCAAGCGCCATCCTCAAAACTTCCACCAAATGCAAGGCCTTTTTACCCGTACCATGCTGGATTTGTCCTTGGCAACTAAAACCATTAGCAATAATCAGTGTATTTTCTTCAGCTTGGCGCAATTTTGGAAATAATGCTTGTTCTGCCACTTGCATCGATATATCGAAATGTTCGCCTGCTTCATAACCAAAGCTACCAGCCATCCCGCAGCAACCAGCATTTAATATTTCCAAATTTAAACCTAATTTTTCCAATAATTGTTGCTCAGCATCAAAACCCATGAGAGCTTTGTGATGACAGTGCACTTGTACTAAAGCCTTGCCTGATAATTGTGGCCAAACATAATCTTTTTGTTCCTGTGCTAAAAACTCGCTGAACATAAAGCTTTGCTTGGCTAATCTTCGCGCATCTTCATCTTTGGGTAATAAATTCGTTAATTCGTCGCGAAAAACGGCTATGCAACTGGGCTCTAGTCCAATCAAAGGGATGCCGGCGCGAATTTCACAACGCAGGGCTGAAAGAATTTTCAGTAACGTTTGTTTGGCAGTTTTCAAAAAGCCATAATCATAGAGCGGCCGTCCACAGCATAAATGCTCGTTAGGAATTATGACCTCGTAGCCGAGAATTTCTAATACTTCAACTGCCGCTTTGCCAATCCTAGGATTAAAATAATTGGTAAAGGTGTCAGGCCATAATAGTACTTTTTTTGTGATTGTTGTCTTGCTTAAATGGGGTCGATTTTTAAACCAGGTTTTAAAGTTCTCTTCGGCGACAATAGGAATAGCGCGATGTTCCGCCATGCCAACCAGTTTTTTGCTTAAACGATTAATCAACCGATTTTGCGTCATGAAATTAAAAAGGCGAGGTGCTTTTTCTGCCAAGCGCAGCCAACGGTTAATCAATCCAAAAGCATAGGCTGAACGCGGTCGCAGACGATTTTGGTAGTAATGCGAAAAAAATTCCGCCTTGTAAGTGGCCATATCTACATTGACTGGACATTCACCACGGCAACCTTTGCAGGCCAGACATAAATCCAGTGCTTGTTTGACGGCAGAATCCCGCCATTTTTTTTTGCCGATTACTTCGCCTCTTAACAATTCAAACAGCAGACGGGCACGGCCGCGCGTTGAGTGCTGTTCTTCACGCGTGACTCGATAACTGGGGCACATCACTCCCCCCTCATCGCGTCGACACTTGCCCACACCGACGCAGCGTAAAGCGACATCACCCAAATTACCTTTATCGCGCGGGTAACCAAAATGCGTATTGGGTTGCCAAGGGTGATAATCTGTGCCCAGGCGCAGATGGTCAGTAATGCTGAAGGGGTCAACGATCTTGCCGGGATTCATTTTGCCTTGTGGATCAAAGATACGTTTAAATTGTTTAAAAGCATCTACTAATTCAGGTCCAAACATTTTAATTAAAAATTCAGCGCGCGCTTGTCCGTCACCGTGTTCACCGGATAAAGAACCGCCTAAGCTCAAGACTAAATCAACAGCTTCTTCCATAAATGAGCGGAATTGTTTCAGCCCTTGTGCGGTTGTTAAGTCAAAAGGAATGCGACAATGCATACAACCCTGGCCGAAGTGGCCGTAGATAGAAACCGTCCAATCATATTTAGCAAATAATTTTTTTAACTCGCGCAGATAAGTACCTAATTTTTCTGGCGCAACCGCAGCATCTTCCCAACCTTCCCAGGTGAAGGGTTCATGCGGCACGTGCGAAAGTGCGCTTAAACCTGACTCTCGCACTAACCACACACGCTGTTGTTCTTCAGGATTTTGAAAGAGTTTAAAAGATAAAGCCGAGTGTTTTTCTTGGACTTCGCTGATGAGGCGATTGGCTTTGGCTTCTGCTTCTTCTTTAGTGTTACCACCAAATTCAACCAATAGCCAACCTTTGCCTTGAGGTAATAATTGGATATGTTGGGGATGAATATGGCTGCGCTTCATATAATCAATTAATAAATCATCCATGCCTTCAAGACCTGAGGGTTTATGTGCCATGACTTCAGGTACATGATCTGCGGCGGTATAGATATCGGGATAGCCCAAGGCTAATAGAGCGCGGTGACGGGGGCTAGGTATTAATTTGACAGTGGCTTCTAGGACGATGACGCAGGTGCCTTCGCTCCCGACTAAAGCCTGTGCCACATTAAAGCCGTTTTCCGGTAATAAGGCTTCAAGGTTATAACCTGATACGCGTCTTGGAATATTAGGATAGCGGGTTCTGATGAGTTCGATATATTGGTCACGCAACTGTTGTAGATGCGCATAAATTTCTCCACGTCGACCGCCTGCTTGAATAATAGCAGCTAATTCTTGTTCACTGGTTTTGCCCACGCGCAAGCGGATACCGTCATAGGTGAGAATTTCCAGTTCTTCGATATTATCTGCGGTTCTTGGTCCGTCTCCCTCAAAGGCAGCAAGGACAGAATGCACGCCACAAGAATCATTGCCTATCATACCGCCTAACGTATTGTTGTAATGCGTTGAGGGGTCGGGACCAAAGGTTAAGTGTTGTTGTTCGGTTATTTTGCGTAAATGATCTAAAACACAACCTGGCTGTACTCGTGCTAGGCGTTTTTCAGCCTGGATTTCTAGGACTTTGTTTAAGTATTTGGAGAAATCTATAATCACTGCATGGTTGCAGCATTGTCCTGCTAGACTGGTGCCGCCACCGCGAGATAACAGCGGTAATTGAAAAGTTCGGCAAAGGGCAACAGTGGCTATGACTTCTTCAATAGTTTTAGGCAACACCACGCCAATGGGTGTCATGCGGTAATTGGAGGCATCGGTAGCATAAAGCGCGCGGCTACCGTCATCAAAGCGGACATCGCCGGTTATTTGGTTTTGTAATTGTTGAATGAAGCGATTGATGAGCTCGGGGTGATAGTCCATATCATTCATCCTATCTAGGCTGTCATCCTGAGTGTAAGCGAAGGATCTCCTTATGGTCGCACTAGCCTAGTATTGGGTGCCACTAAAAGGAGATCCTTCGCTTACGCTCAGGATGACATCCTACTTCTAGTTAAAAAATGCTTTAAGAATTAAAGCAGCTATCCCAGTCAGTACAAACCCAATCATCCAGCTGTGGAGTTTTAAATTAGATTTAACGTCGACAAGCTCATGGTTGATTTCTGTGCGGAGGTTAGTAATATCCTGTTTAACCTCAAGCCGCAAATCCGCTATATCTTGTTTGAATTCTTGTTTAAGCTCAAGAAGGTCAGTTTTAGTCGCTATCATATGATTTGTGGTTTCAATAAATGCTTCATTTTGTGCTTCAGTCAAAGCGATAGCCTGCTCTTCCGGCATACCGCCGGCTTTTAGTTTTTGTAAGAATTTCAGTGTGTCAAATGCAGCGCTTATCATGCTAACCCTCCTAGTATTATTATAGGAAAATTAGTGAGTAGCTGCTATACCGTAATAATAAATTAAAACTCTTCAGCCGCTTTCCCAGAAAGCATCTGAATAATGCCGGAAAAATCTTTCTCACCATAACCTTGGTTGACAAACAGCGTGTACAGTGCCGTTGCAGCTGCGCCAAGCGGGGTGGCATTTCCGCTCTGTTGTGCGGCATTCTGGCTAAGTAGTAAATCTTTCAGCATCATTTTGCCAGTAAAACCTGGTTCATAATTAAAATTGGCAGGGGAGGTGGGGACTACCTCAGGGACAGGGGCATAAGTGGTTAAAGACCAGCATTGCCCTGAAGCATTGCTGCAGATTTCAAAAAACTTATCGGCAGGTAATCCGAGCTTTTCTGCTAAGTTAAATGCTTCTGAGACGGCAATCATGGAAACACCGAGAATCATGTTATTGCAGATTTTAGCAGCCTGGCCATTACCAGGTGGTCCGGCGTGGAAGATTTTTTTACCCATCGCTTTGAGTACTTCCTCTGCACGCTGGAAGTTAGCTTCTGTCCCGCCCACCATAAAGGTTAAGGTGGCAGCGGCTGCGCCTTTATCGCCACCCGACACAGGAGCATCCACCATCGCAAGACCGGCTGCAACCGCTGCCTCGTGCAGCATACGACTGCTGGTGATATCAATGGAGGAACAGTCAATATATAAGCTGCCAGGTTTGGCGTGTGCAAAGATGCCGTTATTACCTAAACAAACTGAGCTGACCTGTTCTCCTGTTTGTAGCATAGTAATAATTATATTAGCTGATTTTATCGCATCTAAAACCGATGTGGCAGCCGTTGCGCCTAATGCTGTCAGTGGGGTGATTCGATCCGCCACGGTGTCATAAGCAGTGACTTGATGACCTTGTTTGAGTAGGTTTTGTGCCATGGGTTGTCCCATGTGACCAAGGCCGATGAAGGCAATGTGGCTCATGTTGAATGCTCCTATAAATAAAGAAATTCTGATTCCCTTCTCCCCTTGTGGGAGAAGGAAAAATGTCAAGGCTATTTTTAGATGCCACTTTCAAGCCCTAGCCGTAGGTATATTAAAATCCACCCCCACTTTCACCGCGCTCGGCCAACGTTCCAACACTTTTTTCAAGCGAGTATAGAAATGAATAGCGTCAGTTCCATACATCCCCGTATCCCCAAAAAATGACAGCTTCCAACCGCCAAAGCTGTGGGCGGCAGAGGGCACAGGAATCGGCAGATTAATGCCTACCATGCCAATTTGCGCCTGCGTCGCAAACTCACGGGCGCTGTGGCCACTTTGCGTAAAAATCGCTGTACCATTACCGAATGGATGCGCATTGATCCATTGTAATGCAGTTTCTAAATCTGGGGCGCGCAATACACAAAGCACCGGACCAAAAATTTCTTCTCGGTAAATACGCATATGCGGTGCGACATGGTCAAATAAACAGCCACCTAGATAGAAGCCATTTTTCAAAGTAGGATGCTGATAGTCTCGACCATCAATCACCAGTTTTGCGCCTTCATTGACCCCGAGGTCTACATAAGATTTAACCCGTTCGCGATGTTCAGCAGTAATCAGCGGACCCATTTCCACTTCCGGGGAATGTCCATCACCGATTTTCAAATCAAGTACACGGTTTTTAAGTTTATTGATAAAATGATTTGCCGTGCTTTCACCCACCGCCACCACCGCAGAAATTGCCATACAACGCTCTCCCGCTGAGCCATAAGCGGCTCCGACAATGGCATCGGCAGCTTGTTCAAGATCAGCATCAGGCATAATTACCGCATGATTTTTCGCGCCACCCATGGCCTGCACGCGTTTACCATGCGCTGCAGCCGTTTTATAAACAATTTCAGCTACATTAGTTGAGCCGACAAAACTGACCGCAGCAATATCGGGATGCGTCAGCAATACCTCTACTGCAATCTTATCTCCTTGCACCACATTTAATACGCCGTCAGGTAAACCCGCTTCATGCATCAGCTGTGCCAGCCGCACGGAACATGAAGGATCTTTTTCGGAAGGTTTTAATACAAACGTATTGCCGCATGCAATGGCTAATGGAAACATCCACAGCGCAATCATAGCCGGAAAATTAAACGGCGTGATACCGGCACACACGCCCAGCGGTTGGCGCATGGAATAAGTATCAATACCTTTACTGACATTGTCACTGAAAGCACCTTTGAGCAAATTAGGCCCACCGCAAGCAAATTCCACTACTTCTATACCCCGCAATACTGACCCACGTGCATCAGTCAGGGTTTTACCATGTTCTCGGGTAATGAGTTCTGCCAGCTCATCTAAATGCTGATGCAACAGATGATTAAATTTAAATAAAATCTGTGTGCGCTGTGTGGCGGGTGTTGCAGCCCAACTGGGGAAGGCAGCTTTAGCCGCGAAAATGGCAGCTGTCGCTTCTTGTTTATCAGCCAAAGCGACTTGCCCAATGATTTCGCCAGTGGCTGGGTTGTAAAGCGGTTGTGTGTGGTTGGAACGGCCTTGAACAATTTTGCCTTGAATAAAATGTGGGACGGTATAGGTCATGAGGCATTCCTTATGTGAAAAATAAAATTTAAACTATGATCAAATATTTTGAATCTTATTGACCATCTGCGCTACATGTCTGAAATTAATTACCTGAAAATGACCAATGCGTTGTTCCTGCTCACCTGCGTAAATTAAAAAACCTTGTTCACAACGATCATGTACCAAGCGCTTAAAATATTCCAGATTTTTAAGAAACTGCGGATGAAAGGTTTGGCTGGCTTTGATTTCTATAGGAATCAATTGTTGTCCACTTTTAAACAACAAATCTACTTCATGTTGATTGCTATCGCGATAAAAATAGCAGCCAGGTTCAAATCCGGCATTTAAACGGTATTTAATAAATTCTGAAATGACTAAATTTTCTACCAAATTGCCCAATAACGGATCTCTAACAATCTGTTGCACAGAAGTGATATCCAGCAAATAACTGGCGAGCCCAACGTCAGTAAAATAAAGTTTGGGTGATTTAATCATACGCTTGCCAAAATTTTCAAAATACGGCGCTAATCTGAATATCAAGAATGAAGCCTCTAAAATCGATAACCAATTGGATACAGTATGATATGAGACGCCTAAATCATTACTTAAACTGTGACTATTTAAAACTTGGCCAATTCTGCCGGCACATAATTTTAAAAATTGTTGAAATAAAGTTAAATCTTTTACATTTACCATTTGTCTGACATCGCGTTCAACATAAGTTTGTACGTAATCACGATAAAATTTAGTAGGGTTTAAATTATCTTTATAAATACGCGGATACATACCTTGAAAGATATACTCGTGTAGTGAAAACTCTTTATGTTCTTTGGCCAGTTCTTGCATTGTGAATGGCAGTAATTTTAACACAGCAGTTCTGCCGGCCAGTGATTGGCTGATAGATTCATGTAATGAAAGCTGATGGCTGCCGGTTAAAATAAACAAGCCCTTAGTATCAATGTTATCGATAATACCTTGCAGGAAAGAAAGTATTTTAGGAAGGCGTTGAATTTCATCCAAAATAGCGCCATTGGGGAATCGTTGTAAAAATCCTCTGGGATCACCATATGCAAAGCTTCTTTCGTCTGGATCTTCCAGGGTGATATAGGGTTTTTGTGGAAATACCTGTTTAATTAGCGTGGTTTTTCCAGATTGTCTTGGGCCTAATAGCGTAACAACAGGGTAGCTGGCTGCCATAGTCAAGAGTTCTTGTTCTAGATTTCGCGTGATAATTTGCATGAATAGCTTATCAGATTATCGTGATTAGAGAATTTATATAATATTAGCATAAATTTATGTAAATTAGAAGTTGAACTTCTAAATTGCATAGGGGTACTTTGGATGGAAGGCATTGATTTTGGATTTAAAGCTAGGGGGGATTTAAGAGTTTTTTGGGTGGTGCCAATATGTCTACGAGTATTCAAAGCTTTTTAAATCCCCATTAATCCCCCTTTTTCAAAGGGGGAGGGTAGCCACACAAAAGCTTAGAATAGTATCCAAGTAGGCTCTCAATCCGTTTGCCAACCCTGCCGGCTAAAATAACCCCTTTTTTTCATGGATGAAAAAAGGGAGCGTACAGGGATGTATTCACCGCGTGTTTGTTTTAGCGGGCAGGGCTGGCAAATGGATTGAGAGCGTGAATTGGCACTGAGATTGGCACCGAGGTCTTGCCTCTGTACAAACTTTTAACCATAATCCTAAGTTTTACATACACGCGCTTTATACCATGAACCTGGATCAAACATACGATGTCATCATAGTAGGCGGCGGTCACGCGGGGACTGAAGCCGCATTGGCTAGTGCGCGGCTGGGGGCTGCGACTTTGCTTCTGACCCACAATATTGAAACCTTAGGCCAAATGTCATGTAATCCGGCCATCGGCGGCATTGGCAAAGGCCATTTAGTGAAAGAAATTGATGCCTTAGGTGGCGCCATGGCGCAGGCAGCGGATAAAGCGGGCATCCAATTTCGAATATTAAATGCCAGTAAAGGCGCCGCAGTGCGTGCCACCCGTGCTCAGGCCGATCGGGTGTTATACCGCCAGGCGATACGCTATATGCTGGAGCATCAGCCCAACTTATCGCTGTTCCAGCAGGCTGTTGATGATTTACTAGTAGAAAATGGCCGAGTAGCGGGTGTCGTGACGCAAATGGGATTGCGAATTAAGGCCAAAACCGTGGTATTAACCACCGGTACCTTTTTAGGTGGTTACATACATATTGGTGATAGCCACTACCAAGGTGGGCGCGCAGGTGATCCACCGGCTAATGCGTTAGCGGAGCGCCTACGCGCACTACCATTTCGCGTGGATCGCTTAAAGACGGGTACACCGCCACGCATTGATGGTCGCAGCATTGATTTCAGCCAATTAGCTGAACAGCCAGGCGATACGCCTCTGCCGGTATTTTCTTTTTTAGGCACAGCAGCTGACCACCCGCGTCAGGTGCCTTGTTACATTACCCACACCAATGAAACCACCCATGACATCATCCGCAATAGTTTAGATCGTTCACCCTTATATACAGGGCAAATTGCCGGCATCGGTCCACGTTACTGCCCTTCCATTGAAGACAAAGTCGTGCGCTTTGCCGATAAACTCTCCCACCAGATTTTTGTCGAACCGGAAGGTTTGACTACCCATGAAATCTATCCCAATGGCATATCCACCAGCTTACCGTTTGATGTGCAGTTGGCAGTGGTACGTTCCATCAAAGGCTTTGCGAATGCGCATATGACGCGACCAGGCTATGCGATTGAATACGATTTTTTTGATCCGCGGGATTTGTATCCGTGGTTAGAAACTAAATTAATGCCGAACTTGTTTTTTGCTGGGCAGATTAATGGTACTACCGGGTATGAAGAAGCAGCCGCGCAAGGTCTTATCGCCGGTGCGAATGCAGCCCTGCAAGCGCAAGGTAAAGACACCTGGTATCCGCGTCGCGATGAAGCTTATATGGGTGTGTTGATCGATGATTTGACGACACACGGCACTAAAGAACCTTATCGCATGTTTACCAGCAGAGCGGAGTGCCGTCTAATTCTACGTGAAGATAATGCCGATTTACGTTTGACTGAAATTGGCTATCGATTGGGTCTGGTGGATCAAGCGCGCTGGCAACAGTTTAACGCCAAACGTGAAGCCATAATCCATGAACAAAAGCGTTTGCATCATGTGTGGATACGCCCGGATACGGCAGCTGCATTGCACATTAAAACGGCAACTGGCCAAGTGTTGGATAAAGAGTATCGGGTATTAGAGCTATTGCGCCGACCTGAAATCAGTCATAGTCTTTTAGGAGAATTACCTGAAACTGGCATGGCAGATGTGGCTGTTGCAGTGATGGAGCAAGTGGAGATACAGATTAAATATGCAGGTTACATCGAGCGTCAGAGTGCTGAAATTGCTCGTAGGCAGCGGCATGAGGAAACTAAGCTGCCAGTCACGCTTGATTATCAAAGTGTTCCTGGATTGTCAGCAGAGGTGATCCAGAAACTCAATCAGGTTAAACCAGTCACCATTGGCCAGGCCGCACGTATTTCCGGCGTGACACCGGCGGCGATTTCGATTTTGTTGGTTTATTTGAAAAAAATGCGAGAATATATCTGATAGTCAGTTTATATCTGTTATTTTTATTTATTAATAGAAATGTTAAATAAGATTTGAGTTCCACATAACCATATTATATTATGGTTATAAGTATGGTTAAATTAATATAAATTTTGAATGGGATGATAAGAAAGATCAGCTAAATCATCATAAACATGGCATTTCTTTTTATGAGGCTCAAAAAGCTTTTTTAGACCCGAATCGTATTATTGCAGAGGATATAGAACATAGCCATAGTGAGCAAAGATATTATTGCTTTGGAAAAGTGGGTAATGATGTCATGACGGTAAGATTTACATATCGAGGTAATATTATTCGAATCATAGGCGCAGGTTATTGGAGAGGAGGAAAGAAGATTTATGAAAAAGCGCAAAATTAAATATACCAATGAACCTATTGGGCGGGTAAAAATTGTTCCTGATTTTTTACCTAGTCCTAGTGAGTTAATATTAAAAGAAGAAACGGTTAAAGTGACTTTAGCGCTTACTAAGGAAAGTGTAGATTTCTTTAAAAAAGAAGCAACATTGCATCATGTTGGTTATCAAGCCCTTATTAGGGCTTTACTAGCATCTTATGTATCACATTATCAAGAGCATTAAACAACCACATTTTCCCTGTTTGCAAATAATGCCAAATCAAATTTTTCCCCAACTCGAGCAATTATTAACTCAAATTCTAGCAACATTGGATCTCAAATTACCCTCTGATGTCCCCGAAAAAATACTCCAGTATTTAACAATTCTGGAGCAATGGAATCAAATTTATAATCTCACCGCCATTCGCAACCCCGAAGAAATGTTATATAAACATATCGCTGATTCTCTGGCCTGTGCGCCTTATTTACAGGGACAGCGTTGGTTAGATGTGGGCAGTGGCGCAGGTCTGCCAGGCATTCCTTTGGCGTTGGCATTTCCTGATTGGGAATGGACGCTACTTGACAGCAATGGTAAAAAAACCCGCTTTTTATTGCAGGTGAAAACTTTGCTGAACTTATCCAATGTGACGATAGTGCAGTCCCGAGTTGAGAATTTCAAACCGCAACAGTGTTTTGATGGAGTGATTGCGCGTGCCTTTGCAAAATTAAGTGATATGATGGTCGTGACCGGTGGTCTTTATTGCCGAGGTGGTCGTTTGTGGGCGCTAAAAGGCGTTTATCCAGAAGCAGAGCTGCAAGCTGTCACTCTGCCGTTTACGGTGCAGGCTATAAAAGTACCGGGGTTAGAGGAGCAGCGCCATTTAGTTTGTGTGTCTATGAATTAACAGCTTAAAAACTTTATCATCAGGAAATTATCATGGGAAAAATCATCGCCATAGCCAATCAAAAAGGCGGTGTAGGCAAAACCACCACCTGCGTCAATTTGGCGGCGTCGTTAGCGGCCACTAAACATCGGGTATTGTTGATTGATTTTGATCCGCAGGGCAATGCCAGTGTTGGTAGCGGTATTACCAAAGATCTGGAAGTACTGACTATCAAAGAGGTTTTACTGGGTGAGGCTGAAATTGCAGAAGCCTTGGTGCACACAGTTGGGCAATATGATCTGTTGCCGGCCGATGGAGATTTAACTGTAGCTGAAATCCAGTTGTTGCAGCAGAGCGAGCGTGAATATTGTTTGCGTAATCAGTTAGCTTTAGTGCGTGATGAATATGACTATATCCTAGTGGACTGCCCGCCCTCGTTAAATATTCTTACGGTGAATGCATTAGTCGCTGCAGATACGGTGCTCATCACCATGCCTTGTGAATATTTTGCCCTAGAAGGATTGGCCAGTCTTTTAAATACTATTGAACAAATTCGTCAATCTGCCAATCCGATGCTGCAGGTCGAAGGTTTGTTGCGCACTATGTATGATGGTCGTAATCGTTTAACGCACGAAGTCAACGAGCAGCTGACAGCGCATTTTGGTGAAAAACTTTACAGTACAGTGATTCCTCGCAATGTTCGGGTAGCTGAAGCGCCGAGTTTTGGTCTGCCAGCGTTATTACATGACCGCCGTTCACCTGGCGCTTTAGCCTATTTGGCATTAGCGGGTGAGATGCTACGGCGGCAGCGGGTGTAATGCTCACGCTATTTAAAGCGATCCTAATTATCTGTTTTTATGCTCATTATTTTCAGTAGTTAAGTTCTCTAGATGAGAGAAATCTAATTTTAATCCGGGAAAAGCTGAGTTTAATTTTTTCAAGGGGTCTTCCAGAAGTATCGCTATGTCTTCTACCGCATATTCTTTTTTAAGATCACTATAATTTTTTAACAACTCGGTAAGTTGTTTTTGCAGTTCTGCCTGTTGTCGCTGTTCTGCTCGCCGTTGTTCTTCAGCAAAAAAAGTTTGATTTGATTCCGCAAGCGCTTTTTGCAAATCTGCATCATCGTTGTTTTGTGGAATAACTCTGGTTGCGGATTTTTGCTCTGCTGGAGCTGACGACGAAGTTGAAGAGGTTTGAGATAGAGAAGCTTTATTCATCGACCTATTATAGTTATTCCATTGAGCTAGGAGTGTTTTTTCCAATTCTGTATTTGGCGGTGATGTTAATATTTGTTCATAAAATTTTTCATATCTAGCTCTTCTTAGGTCGTCAGATAAATATTTACAAAGCTCTATGTTTCTAGTTACTTTTGCATATTGACCTTCAGCAGCTGTAAGCTGTTGAGATACTTTTTTTTGTGTTTCGCTACCTAGATTAAGCCCTGCTATACTGAGTTGTTGTCTCAAATCCTCAATGTCGCCTCTTAGTTTGTTTTGCTGCTTAAGCAATGCAGTTAGCAGTCCTTCTTGTCTAATATCGTTCATCCATTGAGGTGCATCTTTAGTGGAATGGATAATGGCATAATAATCTGGAAAAATATTAAACCGGGTACTTGGGCTTTTAGTTTCAGAAGGTTGATATGTCATGGTTTAGTACCTTTATTTTTCATTAAATTTTAAAGAATATTTGACAAGTTTACATTAGGAATCTTAACAGTAGATTAATGTTTATATATTGCGAACTTTCTTTTTTACTCTGGGTTTGGGATTTGGCTAACATCCATTCGGGGTTATAGATGATTCAGCCGGATTTGGGTGGTACACTTACCGCATTTCTATCAATCCCAAATGATCATTTAAAAGCCCTTAAAATATGAATTCATCCATTAAAACCAAACGCAGCCTAGGTCGCGGGCTGAATGAACTGCTAAGCGGCGGTGCACAGCTCCAAAGTGCAGCAAAATCCCAACTCCAAGAAGTACCACGACATTTGCCTGTGGAAGCACTGCAGCCAGGCAAATATCAACCACGTCGAGAAATGGACCAAGAAGCCTTGCAAGAGCTTGCGGCTTCTATCAGTGCCCAAGGGGTTTTGCAGCCAATCCTGGTGCGGGCATTGCAACAAAACCGCTATGAAATCATTGCCGGTGAGCGACGCTGGCGGGCGGCGCAATTGGTGGGTTTAGCTGAGGTACCGGTGTTCTTGCGCGAGATCAGTGATGAAACCGCGATGGCGATGGGGCTGATTGAAAACATCCAACGTGAAGATTTAAATGCTTTGGAACAAGCAGTGGCATTGAAGCGGTTGGGTGAGGAATTTGGTTTGACGCATGAAGCGATTGCTAAAGCAGTGGGTAAGTCACGGGTTAGCGTCAGTAATTTGCTGCGCCTATTAAATCTGGAAGCACAGGTCCAGTCATTATTGGAAAAAGGGGTCTTGGATATGGGGCATGCACGAGCACTCTTAAGTTTGTCGGCACTCCAACAGGTTCAGTTGGCTAATCTGATCGTGGCTAAGGGATTATCTGTTCGCGCTACAGAAGATTTAGCACGCAAATGGCAGTCTGAACCTGAAACTAAAAATCATAGATCACAAGCTAATCCAGATATTATGCGCTTAGAGTCAGAGTTGGCAGATAAGCTAGGGGCGAAAGTTGATATTAAACATCAGGTAAAAGGCAAAGGTCGATTAGTCATTCATTATCATACTTTAGATGAGTTAGATGGAATTTTAGAACGTATTCGATAACTCTATTCTACCGTGCTTTCAGAAAATTTCCTGTCTACTATCCTGGGAGAAGAATAATTGCATTTTCTTTTTTAAAAATCAGGCCACAGTAATGTCACACTTATCGAAAGAAACTTCCCCTCCACCAGAACAAAAAGCCCACGGCAAAGATAATTTTTGGGAACAGTATTTAGAAGCCTGGAAAACTGTAGAGAATGACTCTGCCAAACTATTAAAAGATTTTAAAGAATTTTCAGCTTCGGGGGCTGATCTTCGTTCATCCTGGGAACAATTATCGGAATTCCGGCATTCCTGGCGCATGGGGCTAATGTGAATCATGTTAATAACAAGGGTGATTCTGTGCTTATCACCGCTGCAGACTCGGGTAAAAGCCGTTGGGTGCAGATGTTATTGGAAAAGGATGCAGACGTGAACTATTCCAATGAATTAGATAATGGTGATACTGCGCTTATTGCGGCATCTGTAGAGAGTGATGCTGAAGTCATGCAGCTCTTATTAAACGGTGGTGCTGATGTGAATCATACCAATCATGAGGGTGATTCAGCGCTTATTTGTGCTGCTAGACTTTCGCGGCTTGATAAAAGTGATTCTCCTGATAAAGGTATACTCATTTTGTTGGCATATGGTGCTGATCCACGCATTGTTAACAAGGAAAATAAAACTGCTTATAAAATTGTTAAATCGGATATAATAACTGCTCAACTTTGGCGAGCAGAAAATGGTGAAAGACCACCTAAACAGCCGTTCTCTCCAGAGTTTTTTCGTCCTTCTTCTTCCCCGAAAAAGGAAAAACCCGTAGAAGAAATTGAACCAGATAAAGACAAGGATCAAAACAAAAATAATGAAGACTGCACAATTTGTTAAGCGCATTGGTGGCTATTTCTTTTCTTTAGTTTTTCGATCCAACTCGCGCAAATGTTGTAGTTTTTCTCCAATTTTTATTTCCAGTCCCCGTGCGACTGGGTGATAATAATGTTTTTCACCCAATGCCTCAGGGAAATAGGTTTCTCCGGCAGCGTAAGCTTCCGGTTCATTATGCGCGTAGCGATAACCTGTACCATAACCCATGTTTTTCATCAGGCGGGTAGGCGCATTGCGGATATGCATCGGAACATCCAGAGAGCCTGAGTTTTTGGCATCATCAAGGGCGGCGCCAAAAGCGGTATAGACAGCGTTGCTTTTGGCAGCGCAAGCCATATAAACTACCGCTTGTGCAATAGCCAGCTCGCCTTCAGGGCTGCCTAAGCGTTGATAAGTTTCCCAAGCGTTGAGTGCCAGTGTTAATGCGCGTGGATCAGCGTTGCCGATATCTTCACTCGCCATACGCAATACTCTTCTGGCGATATATTCAGGGTCGCAGCCGGCATCTAACATGCGCGTCAGCCAGTACAATGCAGCATCAGGAGCAGTGCCACGTACTGATTTATGTAGCGCAGAAATCTGTTCATAAAATAAATCACCTTGTTTATCAAAACGTCTGACACTGCCGGAGAGAATTTCATTTAATATCTCTTCAGTAATTTGTTCGCTTTCTGCTTCTTCCACTGCAAAATCGGCGATAATTTCTAACATGTTTAATGCTTGGCGCGCATCGCCATCGGCAAATTGGGCTAAACGTTGTTTAAGATCGTCAGGGAAATGAATAGGGCGATTGCCAAGGCCGCGTTCTTTATCTTTGAGGGCAGCATCGATAATTTTGAGAATTTCTTCTTGCTGTAAACGTTTTAATACATAGACACGGGCGCGTGACAGTAAAGCATTATTTAATTCGAATGAAGGGTTTTCCGTGGTGGCGCCGATGAGAATTAAAGTGCCATCTTCGACATAAGGTAAAAATGCATCTTGTTGGGCTTTGTTGAAGCGGTGGACTTCATCTACAAATAATACAGTGTTATGTTGTTCAGTTTTTCTTGCCTGTTGGGCGCGCTCGACAATTTGGCGGATATCTTTGACGCCAGCTAGTACAGCAGAAATATTTTCGATATTGGCTTTGGCATGTTCTGCTAGTAAACGCGCAAGCGTCGTTTTGCCGGTGCCGGGTGGCCCCCATAAAATCATCGAGTGCAAACTGTTGCTTTCGATGGCGCGACGCAAAGGCTTATTTTTTCCTAGCAAATGCTGCTGGCCAAAAAATTCATCAATGGAGCGCGGGCGCATGCGTGCGGCTAGAGGTTGAAATGAGGTGGTGTTTGACATGGGTAATTTTATTGTAACTCATCTCTTTACACAAAATATTGTCATTCCCGCGCAGGCGGGAATCTATTTCTTTTCTGGCACAGAGCTCAAACCAGGATAGATTCCCGCCTGCGCGGGAATGACAGCTAATTTAGGATGACAGTGTTTGCTCAATTTTTAATAACTTCCACACCCCGTGGTGCTTTAAATTGAAATAAACCCGCGTTTAATTTCGGATTGATACTCACTTGGCTAAAATGAAAATCAGTTAATGAACCTAAATTATCCATCAAGCGCATTTGCGTTAATTTTGAATTACTAAAAGTTAATTCAATCCATTTAAACATATCATTTTCACTTTTAGGTTTTAATTGGAAAGATTGACTGGTTTTTTGCGTAACGATAAAACGATTTTCTAAATCTTCAATCGAGCCGCTTAATAATGAGGCCGGACTATTGTTGTTATTTTTATCGAGATGCTGCTGAGTCGCTTGCGATAAATCGATGTCATAAATCCAAAGATTACGTCCGTTCGCAATTAATAATTGTGGATTCGGTTTAAACACCTGCCAACGAAATTTTCCCGGCCGCATCAGCGCCATTTGTCCGCTGCTTCTTTGTAAGGCTTTGCCATTACTGTTAAAAACAACTTGTTGAAATTGCGCGGACATTGATTGAAAGCTGGAAAGCAACTGAGTCAGATCGTCGGAAGCGGTTTGTGCTTGTGCGGTTAACGTCAACAAAAACAAGGACAGGCATAAGCCTTTCAGTAGAAAACTTTTCATATAATTAATCCATTGGAAATAGGAATCAACCTATGGTACCAGTCTGATCTCTAGGTTGCTAGTTAGTCACTGTCGTGTTTTAAAAGGCACTTAACTGAGCTTTCAAGAACTGTGGATTAGGGGAGGGTTAAGCGAAACCTTTGTTTCATGGATGAAACAAGGGAGCGTACATGGACGTATTCACAGCGTTTTCGCTTAACCCTCCCCTAATCCACAGTTCTTGAAAGCGTCCGGCGGCACCTCAGATAGCAGACATGTCTAACAATATATCCAACAAAACCTCTAATCCTTGCCGATCAGTTTCGTCAAAACGACCAATCACTGGACTGTCTAAATCGAGTACACCGATTAAACGATTATGTTTTATCATCGGCAATACTATTTCAGAGCGAGTCATGTCATCGCAGGCGATATAGCCGGGAAAACTTTGCACATCTTCAATAATGACCGCTTCGCGTTTTTCAGCACTCACGCCGCAAGCGCCTTTGCCAAGCGCAATGCGTACACAAGCAGGGTGGCCTTGAAAGGGTCCAACCACCAACATATGGTCTTTTAACAAATAAAATCCTGCCCAATTGAGTCTTGGTAGGCTATGAAATAAAAAGGCGGCAAATTGTGCGCTATTGGCTAGCCAGTCAGATTCACCGGTGAATAAGCCGCGTAATTGCGTAGCCAATTCATGGTAATGTAAAGATTTATCAGGGTTTTGGGGTAGGGCATTGAACATGTTATGTGTCCTGTTTTACAGAGGTAATATAGAAATAGTGCGGGAATTAATCCTGCCAAAATGGTTGCTTTTCTTAGACCCAATGATTAGACTTCCAACGTTCAGCTTTTGTCAAGGAAAGGTGAAAGGGGTGTTTAAAGCTTTGTCAAGGCTTTTTCGCGCTTAAAAAGGTAAATAGATATAGTGGATATACGAAGTTTCTAAACAACACACTCTTTAGGAGATAATAATGATGTTGAAAAGACCTATTTTAAATGTAGCAATTTCCCTTGCTGCCTTGGGTTTAACGACGGGAGCATTAGCTGGTCAATATGATAGTAGCAATAGCGGTTATTACAGTCCGGCACCTATTCCGGTAGCCGTCCCTTCTCCTTATGAATATAAGGATTCAGGTTTTATCATTGGCTTGCAAGCCGGCTATGCTGATACGCATTGGGACAATATTGATAATTTGGTCCCGAATTTGGATGGTGATGGGTTCGCTGCTAGAGGCTATTTGGGTTATGCCTTCAATAAATATTTCGCAGTGGAAAGTGGTTATACTTACCTACCTAAAGCCACAGGCGATGATGGTGTTAGTATTACCAATTATGCTATAGACTTATTAGGTAAAATATCTTGGGCAGTAACTCCTGGATTAAGCATTTATGCCAAAGCGGGTGGAAGTTACTTGCATTCTAATATCGATACAAATATTAAAAATGCTCCCAATGGCAGCAATGGACATATCGGTCCTGCTTATGGAGTGGGCGCTTCTTATGAAATCATTCCAAACTTAGCCATTGGTCTGGATTGGGAACGTTTCAGCGGTAATGGCAAAGTCGGTGATTCAAGCTATCAGCCACAACAGGATGCGGTATTCTTGGGGTTGTCATATAAATTCCCGACCAATTATTCATAACGATACTTAAGTAACTTAAAGGCGGGTAGCTGACATCCTTCACTTATGGTTCAGGATGACAACTACTCGCTTTTTTTTGTGTTGATATTTGCCAATTCTTGTAGATACATTTGTCCAAGGGGGAAACCATGACTGAACAACAGGCTTGCTGCGCTAAGCGCTATGAAGTAACCCATGCGGATCTGCCACTGTCTTGTCCGATGCCTGAATATCGTTTGTGGGATGCGCACCCTTGCGTGTATTTACCTATTCAAGCGACCGGTCAAGCCGTATGCCCTTATTGTGGCGCTGAATATTTACTGATTGACTATGAGCCGGAATACGATAATGAGCAGTCCGAATAAAAATAAAAAAATACTGGTAGTGGCTCCGGCTTGGGTGGGTGACATGGTCATGACACAGACCTTGTTCCAAGTGATAAAACAACAACATCCTGATGCCATCATCGATGTATTAGCTCCAGCCTGGACGCAAGGTTTATTGGAGCGTATGCCGGAAGTGCATCAATCTTTTATTTCTGCTTTTAAACATGGTGAGTTGCGCCTATGGCAGCGTTTGCAGCTGGCGCGGCAGCTGCGTTCAAATCATTATTCACAAGTCATTATTCTGCCTAATTCTTTCAAGTCAGCCTTAATTCCTTTCTTCAGCGCTATTCCGCAGCGCACGGCTTGGCGCGGTGAATGGCCGCGTTTTTGCCTAGTCAATGATGCACGGACGTTAGATGAACAGCATTTACCCTTGATGGTGCAGCGTTTTGCGGCGCTGGGATTGCCTAAAAATGCGTGTTTACCTGACCCTTTACCCATGCCGTTATTGAACATTTCGTCTGAGAAATTAAATGCAGCATTACAAAAGTTGCAATTACCATTGCCTAAACGTCCGCTGTTGGCCTTGGCGCCGGGCGCGGAATTTGGACCCAGTAAACGCTGGCCAGCTAGCCATTTTGCAGAGGTAGCTAAGGCTAAGCTTGCGCAAAATTGGGATGTTTGGTTATTTGGTTCAGGTAATGACAGTGCGATTACTCAGGAAATTTACAAACTGACAGATGGGAAAGTCGTGGATCTCACTGGAAAAACTACTTTGGCTGAGGCGGTGGATTTGTTGTCATTGGCGACGGCGGTGATTAGTAATGATTCAGGATTAATGCATATCGCTGCTGCGCTGAAGAAGCCTTTAGTCGCGATTTATGGTTCAACCTCTCCTAAATTCACGCCGCCGTTGTCGGATAAAGTAGTGATTGTTTCGCTAGATTTATCCTGCAGTCCATGTTTTCAGAGAGTTTGCCCATTGGGGCATTGGCGTTGCATGTTAGATCTGAAGCCCGAGGAAATTTTGGCTGGGTTGGAGCGGTTAGGTGTTTGATGGGATAGGTTTAAGTATCCCATTACGATGTCAATTCAATCCCACTTAATAAGGGTTTACGGTAGGTTTCCTGACACAACAACATCGTAATAAAAGATAATGCAGCGCCTCCCATCAAATACCAGGCAGGTGCTAAATCATTATGGGCAAGTCTAGCTAGAGATAAAGCGACCAGTGGGGCGGTGCCGCCGAAAATGGTGATGCTGATATTGTAGCCGAGGGCAGCGCCGGTATTGCGGACTTCTGTAGGAAATAATTCAGCAAGACAAGTCAAAACTAAGCCATCTATGCTAGCTAGCAAAATAACGAATAAAATTTCTGCGCCTAAGGCATAATAAAATGTCTTGTGAGAAAGTAACCAGAAAACGGGTAACTGGCACAAAAAAAAGAGTGCACTACCTGTCAAAAATACTGGTTTTCTGCCCAATTTATCGGATAGAAAACCGAAAAATGGTGTGGCGAAGATAAACACGATCATGCTCAGTACATTGATTAGCATGGCTTGTTTTAACAATAATCCGCCTGGGCTGGTCAGATAAGTTGTGAAATAACCAATCAGAAAATAATTGCCGATACCCATCGCGATTGTTAAACCGATAGCACGTAATAAACTGGCACGGTGATGCTGAAAAATTTGTTTAATGGGCGATGAGGCTTGGTGTTTTATCGCTTTAAAATGTGGAGATTCTAAGGCCATTAACCGTAATGCCAAGCCGATTAATCCAAATACTCCGGCAAGTAAAAAAGGAATACGCCAGCCCCAAGCTTTCAACAACTCAGGGGGCATGAATTCTGTTTGCAAGGTGGCAATGGCTGCGCCTAACACAATGCCGACGAACGCGCCCGCATAAATCAAGCTGCCTGAGAAACCTCGGCGGCTAGGATGGGAGTGTTCAATTAAAAAACTACCGGAACTGGTAAATTCGCCACTGACTGCAAACCCTTGCACACAGCGAATCAAGGTTAAGAGAATGGGAGCAGCTACACCTATCGTGGCATGTTCGGGTAATATGCCAATTGCAACCGTAGGTAATGTCATTAACGAAATAGTAAAGATTAAAGTTTTTCTGCGGCCGTAGACATCTCCCCAGCGTCCAATGACTAATGCCCCTAAGGGTCGTACTAAAAAACCCAGGGCAAAAACGGAAAATGTCATTAATAATGATAAAAAATAGGTTTTGGCTGGAAAAAAAAGTGGTGCGATAATCGGAGCAAAGTAGGCATATAATAAGAAATCATACCATTCCAAGGTGTTGCCAACGACGCCGGCCAGTGTGGTGATGGTTGATTTATGAGATTGTGATGTCAGCATTATTTGTTTCCAGTAGATGCTTAATCTAAAGAATTTTGAGAAATTATAATCATACTTCAAAGGATTTTATGCTTATCGATTCCCATTGTCATTTAAATCGTCTAGATCTTAGCAAATATCAGGATGATTTAAATCTGGCTTTACAAGCCGCCAAAGCTGAAGGTGTTGAACGGATACTTTGTGTTTGTGTTGAGTTAGAGGATTTTCCCGCCATAATCTCCATCACAGAACAGTATAATTTTGTGCAGGCATCCGTGGGTTTGCATCCCACTGAATCAGTTCAGCAAGAACCGACACAGAGTCAGTTAACCGATTTGGCACGCCATTCTAAAGTCTTGGCCATTGGTGAAACGGGTCTGGATTACTATCGTTGCGAAGGTGATATGGAATGGCAACGTCAACGATTTCGCAATCACATTGGTGCTGCACGTGCGGTGCAAAAGCCATTGATTATCCATACGCGCCAAGCTGCAGCGGATACTTTGCATATTTTGCGCGAAGAAAAAGCAGAGGCAGTGGGTGGCGTGTTTCATTGTTTTACTGAAGACTGGGAGGTCGCAAAGCAGGCTTTGGATATAGGTTTTTATATTTCATTTTCAGGCATCATTACATTTAACAATGCAAAAGCCTTGCAGGAAGTCGTCAAACAGGTGCCGTTAGCGCGTATTTTGATTGAAACGGATGCGCCTTATCTGGCGCCAGTACCACATCGCGGTAAACCGAATGAACCGGCCTATGTGCGTTATGTAGCGCAAAGCATAGCGCAATTAAAAAATACTGACTTTGAGACAGTGGCTGCAAAGACTAGTGCCAACTTTTGCCAGCTATTTCAAGTTAAAGAGAATAGTTAACAAGTGGAATATACACAGGTTGAATCCAACTCTTTGCATATTAAGAAGTTAGCTGAAAAAATCCTGCTGTTTGTGAAGTATTCGATACAACTATCTGATTAATAATTAGTTTTTGTGATTGACTATTTCCTGGGCAAACTGAGTAGGGGCGAGGAAAATCAGGGATTTGCTTAAGTCACAGGGAATATATCCACAAAGTTATCCACAGAATCTGTGGATAAGATGTCGCTGGCGCGAAATACAAAAAAGGCACGTCGTTTTGCCATGAATGCCGGGACGATGTGCCTTTTTGAATTTCGTGCCAGGGGCAAGCTTCACCCCTTTTTCACCTATTGCTGCACCAAAACCCGATTAATCGTTTGTTGCCAATTTTGATAAAGCCCTTGTGATAACGCAGCATCAATTGTGGGTTCAAAACGTCGTTCGCAGCGCCATAGCTTGCTGATTTCTTCCAGCGAGTTAAACACACCAGCCTGAAGCCCAGCTAGAAAAGCCACACCTAAAGCAGTCGTTTCTTTAACTCCCGGTCGTTCCACAGGCAAATGCAGCATATCCGCTAGAAACTGCATAAGCCAATTATTAACCACCATCCCGCCATCAACACGAATGGCACCTAACGTCATTGGGCTGTCAGCCAGTACGGCATTCAGTAAATCACGGGTTTGATAAGCTACAGCTTCAAGCGCGGCTCTGACAATGTGTGCCGGTTGGCTATCGCGTGTTAGCCCTTCTATGCTAGCGCGAGCAGTGGGTTTCCAGTAAGGCGCCCCAAGACCAGTGAAAGCAGGTACTAAATAGACTCCGCCATTATCGGGTAAGCTGGCCGCAAGTGATTCTGTTTGGTCAGCATTTTCAATCAGATGCAATTTATCGCGCAACCACTGCACAGTGCTACCGGAAGAGAAGATACTGCCTTCAATCGCATAATGCGTATTACCTTGGATACGGTAACCGATAGTAGTCAACAGACGGTTTTTAGATACCACGGCTTCTGTGCCGGTATTGACTATTAGAAATGCGCCAGTTCCGTAGGTACTTTTAACCATGCCTGGCTGAAAGCAGGCTTGTCCAACCAGTGCTGATTGCTGATCCCCAGCCATGGCCATAATCGGTATTTCATGGCCAAATAGACTGGGATGCGTGGTGCCAAAATCCGCTGTATTGTCCAGAACTTCTGGTAGTAAGCTAGAAGGCACATTAAATAAGCGTAATAAACCACCATCCCATTGTAAGCTATGAATATTAAACAGCTGTGTACGCGAAGCATTGGTGATATCGGTAGCGTGGCGTGCGCCATTGGTCAGGCGCCATAACAGAAAACTATCAATGGTGCCAAATGCGAGCGAGCCTTTTTCTGCTTGAGCGCGTGCGCCAGGCACGTGATCTAACAGCCAAGTGATTTTTGATGCAGAAAAATAGGGGTCAAGTAATAAACCAGTGCTGTGCTGGACTTCAACCTCATGTCCCGCCTCAAACAGGTTTTGGCAAAAATCTGTGGTGCGTCGATCTTGCCAGACGATGGCGCGATGGATGGGTGTGCCGGTAGTTCTGTCCCAGATCACGGTAGTTTCACGCTGATTGGTAATGCCTATCGCTTCAATATCTTTCGCTGATAATCCTGCACTTTGTAAGGCTTGTCGGCAACAGGTCAGCGTAGCCTGCCAGATTTCTTCGGCATCGTGTTCGACCCATCCGGGGTTGGGAAAATATTGTTTCAGCTCCAGCTGGTGCAAGCTGATGGGCTCTGCACTGTCATTAAAGACAATGGCGCGGGTGCTGGTGGTGCCTTGATCGATAGATAATATGAACTTGGCCATAGGGTTTTTTTCTCCATTAGCAATGGTTGTTATGCACAGCTCTAAGACAACTTCTTTTTTATGAATAAGTTAGCCTAAAAATCCAGCTGATTATGAGGAATGTTTTGTAACATATTGATTTAAATTAAAATTACTTTGTTGGCTAATAACTGAGCAAATTGTTGCGCTAGTAGCTGATTCACTGTGTTCGGCTACTTAGATAAGCGTATATCCACAAAGTTATCCACAGAATCTGTGGATAAGCCACCGGATGACGAATTGTTGCGGAAAAGGCTTAGTTACAGCTACAGTGGTTGAGTATATAATCTTCCGCTGATCTCATACAGGATTTTAAATTATGAATACGCCCAAAAAAGTACTTGGAGCGGCATTGGCTGTTGCCGTTGGCATGACATTAAAAGGCTGTGCCACCACCAACACCCAGACTCAAGTTTATGGACCACGTCCCTATTATAATCATGGCAATGAATTGGTGTTATGCTCAGGTTTTAATGGTAGCAACGCCTGTCGTGGCATCAGCGGTTGTGGATCCTATAGTCAATGCGGTATGAGCAGTTGTGGTTCAATTAATTCTTGTGGTAGCAGTGGCTGTCAGACCTTCGCTACCACTTATGTTGCAGTTAACAATAGCTGCAATGCTTTCAGTTCTTGCAGCGGCGTCAATGGCTGCAATGGCAAATACACCTTTCACAAAAATAATAATGTCAGGTGCAGGTTGGTGGGTTATGTTGATCCTTAATTTGGTTGTCATTTTGAGCACAGCGAAGGATGACAGTCCCTGCTTAGGACGCCAGGAGATGTTGCCTATGTCGCAATATAAATTGCCCTCCCAAGGCCATCAGCGCTACCAGGCTACAAACTATCATGGTAATGGCAAGTGGCGTAGTAGATTGCACTTGCCAACGCATGACATAGGAACCAACTAGCGCCCCGATTAAAAATTGCAAACAACCCACTAGCGCGGCGGCCGAGCCCGCCATGGCAGCAAAGGGTTGCATGGCGCCACCTACACCGGCTCCCATCATAAACGACCCACCTAGACCTGCTAACATACACGGCAATAGAAATTGTGCCTTACTGATTCCCATCGACAGATACCATACTTCCATGCTGACTCCAGCCACCAGCATAAATATGCTGCCTATTAGCACTGTTTTAAATGGACCAATTTTATCGGCTACTTTGCCACTAATCATGCTGCCAATAAAAAAGGTAAAACCTACGGTAAAAAAATAATAGCCAAAATTCTTTACCGGTGCGTGCAATAAATTAATGATGATATAAGGAGAGCTGGAAAAAAACGTAAAGAAGATAGTCAAACCCGCTGATGTGCAACAGGCATAGCTGATAAAAATCGGATGCGTGAGAATGTTAAAGTAGCGCCGAAAAATACCCAAATCTAGCTTTACGCGTTTTTCCAAGGCTAAAGTTTCTTTTATTCTAAATAACGCTAGCATCAATACCAAAATACCGATAGCAATTAAAAATACAAATTCAGCTCGCCAATCAAACCACGTTGCCAAATAGCTGCCAATAATTGGTGCGAACAACGGTGACATCGCCAGTCCACAGTTCAAAAAGCTATACACTTTTGCGCCGTCATTACCGGAGAATTTATCTCGTACCATAGCGAATGCTGCCACCATCATCCCGCAGCCGCCAAAGGCTTGCACGAGTCGTCCCGCGATTAAAAGCTGGATGGAATTGGACAGTGCGCAAATCAGTGAGCCGATGATAAACGAGAATACACTGAAAAAAATTATCCGGCGGCGACCATATTGGTCAGTAATGGGGCCCATTAGCAATTGGCCGAGTCCAGTGACGACCATAAATAAACTTAAAGTCAGCTGCACATTAGCCTGATTGGTGTGGAAGTATTGCTTCATTTCTGGGACGACAGGGATGTAAACATCCATGGCAAAGGCGAAGCTGAATACAAAAGGGGCTAGCAGGCAGACAGTGGGTAGGACTTTGGGTTTTGTAGCCATGATGATCCTTGATATAAATTTTTTTATACTGCGATCATTTTCATTCAGTAATGATGAAAAAGCAATTGAATGAATTTTATCGAAAGTTATACTCTAGAATGCCCGCACAAGTTCTGATAATCTCGTTGCTTTGTTGCAGGAGAATGCCCCATGTCCATTTGGAAAACCCCTTTTGATATACACACCGCTAATGCGCGTAGCAAAAACACCATGGCTGAGCATTTAGGTATAGAGTTCACAGAAGTTGGTGGTGATTACTTGGTCGCGCGTATGCCGGTAGATCAACGCACGCGTCAGCCACTGGGTATTATGAATGGGGGTGCATCTTGTGTGTTGGCCGAGACAGTTGGCAGCACGGCTGCGAATTATTGTGTGGATTATGCCAATTTCTATTGTGTTGGGCTGGATATCAACACCAATCATATACGTTCTGCCCGTTCGGGATTTGTCACAGGTACGGCAAAACCCTTTCATATTGGCAAAACTACCCAAGTCTGGAGTATAGAAATTGTCGGTGAACACGGCAAGTTGATTTCTGTCTCCCGCCTGACTATGGCAGTGCTAAAACGTCAGGCGTTACCAGCATGATTTTCAAATGGTTAAGCGGCTTGCCGCAGACAGTTGGTAAATCCCTGTTTTGGACGCTATTGATTATAGTGTCTACTTCTTTGTTGTTGTTTCAAAATATCACTCACGCTACGAATTTTAAAAACGTTTATCGTGATACTAATTTTCAATTATCAGCCGCAATTAATGCCCATCTGTGTCATACGCAGCATATGTTGGATCCAAAAATGATTAACATCATGCGCCAATCGGGTCAAGTGACCGATAGCACGCATATTTTCGATATACCACGCTTCAACAATATGTCCATGCAGGCATACTGTAATCAACATATCAAAGATACACCCACCACTGTCAGTCTTGAAAAAAATTTCGATGTCGCAGAAGGGTTGCCGTTATACTGGGTAGATCGTGCCTTGATTGGCGCATTTGGTAATGTGACTATGCTACAAATGAATATTATGTATCGTTTGCTGCAGATTGCCTTCGCTGCGGTGTTTACATTTTATCTGCTGACGATTGGGGTGCGCTGGCCTTCCGTTTGGGTCATTACTTTGCTAGCAAATTTTGTGAATACCATTGCGCACATTCAGGCGATGAATATTCACGGGTTTGTGTTGCCCTGTTCATTAGCGATTATTGCGATGTATGGTATCGCAATGCGTTTTCGTTTTGATCGATATTTAGCTTGGCACTCCCTGTGGGTGGTGATAATTTCTGCGTTGGAGCTCTGGTTATTTTATGGTCGTTCCTCACAATTGTTTGCGCTTTTAGCATTTAATGTCATTTATGTTATTTTTCTGTTGCGTAAAAGTGACAGAAAATGCTGCTTGGTCATCACATTTTTGTTGGTGAAATTAATCACTATCAGTCTTCTATGTTATGCAGCCTGGGTGGAGCTTGGTCCCAAAGCCTTAACTAGGACGCATCCTGTTATCCATTCGGTGATACTAGGCATGGGTACGCCGAGCAATCAGCTTGCTAGACAGCAAGGCATCAAATGGGAAGATATGATTGGTCTTGATGTAGCCAAAAGAGTAAATCCAAAAGTGGATACGCTCTATAGCCAAGAATACAATGCCGCATTAACCACGTGGTATTTTTCATTGTGGAAGAATGACACACACAGCATGTTGTCACTCTACAATTTGAAATTTTATTATCTACCACAGACAATTATAAAAAACATCGCACTTTATATTAAGCAGAACTATACAATCAATTTAAAGCCATTATTTTATCCGTTTACTTTTATTGAAGGCTATGTAGTGCTATGGCTGATGTTAATCGGTGTGTTTTATTATTTATTTCAATTTGTCAGCAAACTATCGAATGGCTGTTATGTTGTATTATGTTGGTTGATATTAGCGTTTTTAAATTTGCTTGAAAATGCATTGGTCAGTTCGGTGTTTGCTGTGCGTTTTCAGACTATTTTTATTTTTAGTTTTTTAGTGTGGGTGTATGTATTTTGGGGAAGTGTGGTTTATGGTTGCGTATTGTTGTGGAAAAAAATACGTAGCAAGAGCATTTCATGAGCTTTAATCATAATAAACCAATGCCATTGCTAACAATTGTAAAATGATCAACGAATAAACCGCCGCCAATAAGTCATCTAATACAATCCCTAATCCGCCTGTGACTTTGCGATCAATCCAACGAATTGGCCAGGGTTTCCAGATATCAAAAATCCGAAATAATACAAATCCAACAAAAATCCAAAAAACGCCTAATGGCGCACCTACCATAGTTAGTAAATACCCGACAATTTCATCAAGAACCATTCCCGGATGATCGTGTAAACCAAGATCTCGCGAAGCAATGTCGCAGATAATAATTGACGCGATAATAAATACCAAAGTGAGGACGATGTACCAAACTAATGGTAAATGCATCATTAAAATGTATAACGGAATAGCTGCCAGTGTACCAAAGGTTCCGGGTGCAACGGGTATAATGCCACTGCCGAAACCAAAAGCAACGAAGTGGATAGGGTTGCGCCAGATACTACGAAAGCTGCTCGCAGGAGGGAAAGTATGTTTCATGAAATAGATGCCTTCTTAAAAATGTTCGTAGCCTTTGCTTTGAGGATTAAAAATTTGATTATTTCCATATCTTACCCGTAGACCTGTGGCTGTTTCAATAACTCCAATCCGCTGGCAAGGGCAATTCAATTTTGTAAACACTTCTGTGATGGTAGCGCGTTGGCTGGGGTTGGCAGTAAAGCAAAGTTCATAATCATCTCCGCCGCTTAGCATTAATTCCCAGGCATCAGTTTGCGGCAAAGTAGCTAAAGCCTGAGACAATGGCAGGTGTTCTGCGTAAATTTCTGCACCCACTCCGCTTTGTTCCAGAATATGTCCAAGATCTGCAGCCAGGCCATCTGAGACATCAATGGCGGCACTGGCGATATCCCTTAATGCAATACCTGCTGCAATGCGGGGTTCTGGGTAGTGCAAATGCGGGGTTATTTCTTCATGTGAATGTGTTGCTAGGTTACATTTGTGTTGCAGGCAACGCAATGCCAATGCAGCATTTCCCGGCTGTCCAGTGATGTAGATATCGTCGCCAAGTTTTGCGCCATGGCGTTGCAAGGCTTTACCAGGGGGAACAAAACCAGTGATGTGGGTAGTAATAGCCAGCGGACCAGAAGTCGTATTGCCACCGACTAATTGTAATGCATATTGGTTAAGTAAATGAAAAAAACCCTGGCAAAATTCGCTTAGCCATTTTTCATTGGCTTCTGGCAATGTGAGAGATAGCATCACCCAAGCGGGTTCAGCACCCATTGCGGCTAGATCACTTAAGCTAACGGCCAGACTTTTATGCCCAAGCGCGGCGGCTTCTGTGCCTGGTAAAAAGTGGATATTTTCCACCAAGGTATCAGTGGATACGGCAAGCAGCTGTTTTTGAGGAGGCTCGAGCAGTGCGCAGTCGTCTCCTATGCCGAGGATGACATCGGAGCGTGTTTTTATTGTATCTTTAAAATAGCATTTGATTAGCTCGAATTCATGCATGGTTCATCCTTTCAAAGTTGCATTGTTGAATAAATATCTATACTTTTTTCTGCTTTTGGGGGTGTTGTTGAATATTCCTAAGCTTGATGCGTTCCGCCTGAGCATAGTAAAGGCACCTCTCCAACTAGCAAACCCCCAAACCTGTCCTATACTGAAATTAGGAAAAGGATTTTCCCTGTGTCCCAAAGGTTTTAGATTTGTAGCCGTCAAATCTTGAAAGAAGCCTGATTTGGATCACGCCGCAAAGTGTAAATAGAGGTGATCGCGATGTGATCCAAATCCGACTTAAAGGGTAAAAAGTTAGTGCAAAGTCTCCAGCAAAAACAGGAAAAATAAATTATTTGTACTATACTTTCAATGTGAGGAGAGGTTCTCCAGTCTTCGCTAAGGTGTAAAGACGAGGAGATGCTCCTAATGACTTGCCTAAGATGATTCTGGTCTTTGCGTGTAAAGCGCAGAGCCAGGATCAGAAAAGGCATTTTTTATAGCTATATACCATAGACTTGAAACGGTCAGATTTTCCCAGCCTATCCTTAAAAAATTCTCACATACTACGTGTATGCTCTGCTTTTTTAAAAATTTTTAAGGGCGATCTTGGAAAAATCTGACCGTTTTGTGCTACTTCTAGCAATGTGTTAAATATTACTTTTTTTGCTTAGCTGCAAAGTGGCTCTGGTTTTAGTTTTCAGGGCGAGTCGTCCGCGCTCCAATTTCTACAGTTCGTAAACTGCGGGCGACATTATCCAAAACGCCATTGACATATTTATACCCCTCAATAGCACCAAATGTTTTAGCCAGCCGTAATGCTTCATCAATTACCACGCGATAAGGAATATCCATGCGGTGAACAAACTCATAGAGTGCAATACGTAAAATGGCCAATTCCACTGGATTTAATTGTCCAATGTCGCGGTCTAATGCTGGCTTCATGTGTGCATCCAGACTTTCGCAACAATTGACCACCCCACGTAGTAATTCCAGAAAATAAGGCACATCCACCTTATCCAGAGGACAATCCTGTAGGAATTGGTTTTCAATTTCCAATGAAGAGGTAGAGGCTAACTGCCATTGATAAATGGCTTGTAGCGCAAGGCGGCGTGCTAAGCGGCGGGGGGCGGGTGATTTTTTGCTCATAGGGTTTCTCTTAAGGCGTTTACACTTTTTTCCTCTTAATCCATGACTTCTTTCCTTCTCCCACAAGGGGAGAAGGGAAAAAGCTAGAGCTGTAAGAGGGAAAAAGGGTAAACGCTATTTTTAGTCAGAAGTTTTTTCCAGCCGATTAATTTCATCCCGAAACGCATGTACATCCTGAAAACTTCGGTAAACAGAAGCAAAGCGTACATAAGCGACCTGATCCAACTGGCGTAACTCATCCATCACCAGCTCACCGATAAAGGTAGAGCTGACTTCTCGTTCACCGGTAGCGCGCAAACGATGGGTAATATGTCCAATAGCCGCTTCCAGCTGATCCGTGCTGACTGGACGTTTTTCTAGGGCTCGCATCATGCCTGCGCGAAGTTTTTTCTCGTCAAAGGGATTGCGACGCTGATCGCGCTTAATAATTTGTGGCATGATTAATTCTGCAATTTCATAAGTAGTAAAACGCTCAACGCAGGCCGTGCATTCTCTGCGGCGTCTGACACGGTTATCTTCATCGACAAAGCGCGAATCAATAACACGGGTATCAGGCGTATGACAGAATGGGCAGCGCATAAATTAACCGTATACCGGAAAGCGTTTACAAATGGCTAATACTTGAGATTTGACCTGATCTATCACGCTTTGGTTTTGATAATCATCCAGAACGTCGCAAACCCAGCCAGCCAGAATTTCAGTTTCATTTTCTCCAAAACCACGGGTGGTGATGGCAGGCGTGCCCAGGCGTAAACCACTAGTGATAAAGGGTGAGCGCGGGTCATTGGGAACGGCATTTTTATTGGCGGTAATATTGGCCAGTCCTAAAGCGGCTTCCGCATCTTTTCCAGTGATGTCTTTATCGATCAAGTCAACTAAAAACAGATGATTATCGGTGCCTCCAGAAACTATTTTATAACCACGTGCCATCATCACGGCCGCCATTTTACGGGCATTATTGACAACCATTTGTTGGTATTGTCTAAATTCGGGTTGCAAAGCTTCTTTGAAGGCAACTGCTTTGGCGGCAATCACATGCATTAAAGGGCCGCCTTGTAGTCCTGGAAAAATGCTGGAATTTAATTTCTTTTCAATTTCGGGATTGGCTTTAGCAAGAATAAAACCACTGCGCGGACCGCGTAAAGTTTTATGCGTTGTGGAAGTGGTGACATCGGCAATTTGTACTGGTGAAGGGTAAACTCCCGCCGCCACCAAACCTGCCACATGTGCCATATCCACAACCAGAAAAGCGCCCACTTGGTCAGCGATGTCGCGGAATTTTTGCCAGTCAGCGATGCGTGAATAGGCTGAAAAACCAGCCATAATTAAGCGTGGACGGTGTTCTTTAGCTAGATGCTCAACTTGATCGTAATCAATTTCTCCCGTTTCAACATTAAGCCCATATTGTACGGCTTGATAGATTTTACCGGAGAAATTAACTTTAGCGCCGTGTGTTAAGTGGCCGCCATGGGCTAGGCTCATGCCCAAAACCGTGTCTCCAGGATTAATCAATGCCATATAGACGGCAGCATTAGCCTGTGATCCAGAGTGGGGTTGCACGTTGGCGTAATCTGCTTTAAATAGTTCTTTAACGCGATCTATGGCTAATTGTTCAACGATATCCACATATTCACAGCCACCATAATAGCGTTTACCAGGATAACCTTCAGCATATTTATTGGTGAGCACTGAGCCTTGTGCTTCCATGACACTGGGGCTGGTGTAATTTTCAGAGGCGATGAGTTCTATGTGTTCTTCTTGGCGGCGTTTTTCAGCTTGGATGGCTTGGTTTAATTCGGGATCAAAATCGGCTAGGTGGATTTTACTGCTAAACATGGGGTCTCCATTGAGAGGGTAAATGTGTTTTTGTTATTCGCAAATATAAATTTTCAACTCTTCTGAGCCTTAACTTTTTCCCTTCTCCCACAAGGGGAGAAGGGAAAAAGTTAAGGCTGTAATAGGAAAAAAGCTAAGGCCATTAGAGATTAACGCAAGCCTAATGCCACTGGCTGTCCACATCAATCAATCCATATTCAATAGCAATCCGTGTCGCTTCGACGTCAGTTTTTACGCGTAATTTCTTTAATATGGTGCTGCGATAACCATTGACGGTTTTGTTGCTAAGAAACAGTTTTTTAGCGATTTCATTCACATCCATACCTCTTGCTACCATTAGCAGAATCTGTAATTCGCGTTCGGAAAGCTTTGCCAGCGGGATGGCTTTATTATCTTTTACTTTGAGTCGAGGTATCACGATGTTATCCATCATAATCGGATCAACATAACGGTTTCCGGCATAGATGGTATTGATTGCTTCGATCATTTGATCGCGGGAAGCACTTTTACTCAGATAGCCTACGGCACCTAAGCTCAGTAGCCGTGCTGGCAGAAAATCGTCTGTATGAGCGCTGATAATGAGGATTTTGGCTGTAGGTTCATTTCGCAACAGTCGTATAGTCGCCTCTAACCCGCCGATACCTGGCATATTCACATCCATCAGGATAATATCCGGTACAAGCTCGCGCGCTAGGCGAATTGCTTCTTCTCCATTGCCTGCTTCGCCGACGATTTCAATATCTAGGACATCCATGAGTAGCATTTTTATGCCGGTACGTACCACTTCGTGGTCATCGACTAACAAAATTCGAATCACAGAAAAATAGCTCCAATAGAGTAAGAAAGCACAAAACGAGAATCATTCTAACATTGCATTAAGCTTTTATACAAATTCGTGTGGTGGCTGGCTGCTTACCGCCTTTTTTAAAGGGAGAAACATGCCTTGTTAGGAGTGTGGGAGGCTACAAAAAAGGGAAGCAATTGGTAAAATCGCCATTATTCGCTATATTGTTAGTATATAGGAAGCGGTAATCCGCAAGGAGAGGATACATGCGTAAATTGCAACTAAGCGTTATGGTAGCTTTATTATCCCTGGCAGCCACCGGTTTTGCGGAAACCACGTTGACACTGGAAATAACCAATACTGGTTGGGAAACCCCTTTATATACCAAGGTGTATTCCAGGCATGTGAATACTTTGTTGGATAAATCTTTTTTATTTACAGAACTTTCACCACAAATGAAGAAAGTTTTTTCTCTGGTGGTTGGACGCTATGGTCCTCCTCCGCCTGAGAAAATCGAGGTAAGCTTTTTCGACAATCCTGATCTACAGGGTGAGCCGGTAGCTAAATGGGGCTATTTCGATGAGGAGAATCCAATAACGGGTAAATGGGAAAGTAGACTCTGTGATTTCCGCTCGGATAGCTTTGTGAGTTGTTTTTATACAGGTGATGCCAAGAACGGTTATTTTGTTTACGTTACGGTGGATGGAGATTATGTTTCCAGTCACAAGATTCTATTACAGCCATGACTTCTTCCCTCTTAAAGCCATAACTTCTTTCCTTCTCCCACAAGGGGAGAAGGAAAAAGGTTAAGGCTGTAAGAGCTTAATGCGCCTCATCCCAATTATTGCCAACATTAATATTCACTACCAACGGTATTTCTAGTTTTACTGCGTGGATCATATGCGCTTCAATTTGTTGTTTAGCTAAATCCACGCAGTCTTCAGCTACTTCAAACACTAATTCGTCATGCACTTGCATAATCATTTTTACATCTACGCCGCTTTGTCTTATCCAAGCATCCAGCGAAATCATAGCGATTTTAATAATATCGGCAGCAGTGCCCTGCATGGGGGCATTGATCGCAGCACGTTCAGCAGCGCGGCGGCGTTGCATTTGACTACTGTTGATTTCAGGAATAGAAAGACGCCGACCTAATAATGTTTCCACATAACCTTGTTTACGTGCTAATGCTCGAATGGCTTCCATATAAAATTTCACACCAGGATAACGAGCAAAATACTTATCGACATAAGCTTGAGCCACTTCGCGTGACACGCCTAATTGTCGTGATAAACCAAAAGCTGACATGCCGTAAATCAGTCCAAAATTAATCGCTTTAGCACTACGGCGTTGCTCTTGTGTCACTTGCGTTAAAGGCAAGCCAAACACCTCTGCTGCTGTGGCAGTATGAATATCAAAGCTGGCAGCAAATGCTTTTAATAATCCCGGATCATGAGATAAATGCGCCATGATGCGTAATTCAATCTGTGAATAATCTGCTGAAATAATTTTGTAACCTTTAGGTGCGATGAAAGCTTGGCGTACACGACGGCCTTCTTCATGACGGATGGGGATGTTTTGCAGATTAGGGTCGGTTGAGGATAAGCGTCCAGTAGCGGTGACTGCTTGGTTATAGGAAGTATGCACCCGTCCGGTTTTAGGGTGAATTTGTTTGGGTAGACTGTCGGTATAAGTCGATTTGAGCTTGCATAAACTTCTGTGTTCTAAAATCAGTTTAGGCAATGGATAGTCTAGCGCTAATTCTGCTAGCACTGATTCTGCAGTGGAGGGTGCACCGCCCGGTGTCTTACTTAATATGGGTAATTGCATTTTTTCATATAACACGCTCTGCAATTGTTTCGGAGAGGCGAGATTAAACATGGTATCTGCTAGCGCATAAGCTTCTTTTTCCAATGTCTTGATCCGTTGTTCCAAATCCTGGCTCTGCTCAGCTAAAAGTTTTGGGTCTATGCAGACGCCGCAACGTTCCATACGCGATAAGACACTGACCAATGGCATTTCGATGTCTTCCAATACACATCGCAGATCGTCATTCGCAATAATTTTAGGCCATAAAATCTGATGCAATTGTAAGGCAAAATCCGCATCTTCTGCTGCGTAATTGCTAGCATCTGTCAGGGCAATTTGATTAAAGGTCAATTGGTTTGCACCTTTCCCTGCTAAACTTTCAAAACTGATGGGTTTTTTGCCTAAATATTTTAAGGATAGGCTATCTAAATCATGGCGGTTGGCACTACTTTCGAGTAGGTAAGATTCCAGCATGGTGTCATAAATCTTAGCGCCAATTTCGATGCCGTAATTAGCAAGTACGCCGATGTCGTATTTTAAATTTTGTCCAATCAGCGTATGCAGTGGATTTTCCAATACGGGTTTTAATTGTGCTAACACTTCATCAAGGGATAGCTGCGCTTCCACGCCGATGTAATCATGTGCCACGGGTACATAGGCTGCTTGATTTGCATTAACAGCAAATGAGAAGCCGACAATTTGTGCGTCCAGTGTATTTAAACTGGTGGTTTCAATATCAAAAGCAAATTGTTTTGACTGTTTAATCCGGTTTATCCACTGTGATAAATCTGCTTGGGTTAATACCAATTGATAATCCAGAGCAGTTTTTTCAGCAGGTGATTCTTGCTCTAAGAGTTCTTTTAACCAGTTTTTAAATTCTAGTCGTCTGAATAATTCCAGTAATTTGACGCGATCGGGTTGGCTAGGCTTCAGCTCAGTTACTGAAACTGGCAGAGATTCATAAAGGCGCAAGGTGACTAACTTTTTAGCCAGAGGCAGTTGTTCTAGACTTTGACGCAAATTTTCGCCGATTTTGCCAGAAATTTTATCTGCTTGTGCGATGAGAGCATCCAGCGAGCCATAATCATGCAGCCATTTAGCCGCTGTTTTCGGACCAACTTTAGGCACACCTGGAATGTTATCTGATGTGTCGCCAATCAATGCCAGATAATCAATAATGCTTTCCGGGGGGACGCCGAATTTTTCCTGTACACCTTTGGAGTCCAGTAGAGTTCCGCTCATGGTATTAATCAGGGTCACTCGATCATTGACCAGTTGTGCCATGTCTTTATCCCCGGTGGAGATTAGCACAGTCCAATTTTGTTCTAATGCCTGTCGCGTCAAAGTGCCAATCACATCATCCGCTTCTATGCCTTCTATGCTAATCAAGGGTAACCCCATGAATTGGATCGCTTCTCGTAGTGGTTCTATTTGCAGACGTAATGGGTCAGGCATGGGTGGGCGGTGGGCTTTGTAGGCTGGATAAATTTCATCGCGGAAGGTTTTACCTTTGGCGTCAAATACCACAGCGACATATTCGGGATCATAATCGGTCAGTAATTTTTTTATCATATTGAGCACACCATAAACCGCTCCCGTTGGCTCGCCGCGAGAATTGGTTAGGGGTGGCAGGGCGTGAAAAGCCCGGTACAAATAAGAGGAGCCATCGATTAGGATCAGAGGTTTGGGTGAGGTATTTGCTTGCATGGAGTGATTCTATACTGTCTGGGTTGTGGCTGTCATCACCCCCATTTTCAAAGGGGGTAAGAAGGGGAAGAATTTTTTTAGGAAAAACCTTGTATTTTCACGCCACTTCTCTATCATGTGCAAACTCGCATGCATGCAATTCTCACAGGGAGGTATATACAATGTCCGTCCGCCGAGGTTGTCGTGAAACGCTTAATTTTATTGGTATGGTTGAGTACATTCCTATTTAGTCCCACAAGTCTTGCAACTCCCCCTTCCCTTGATCCTACTTTGCAAATGACCGATCTGCCTTGGGCAGTGATGGTCTATTATGGTCGCATGACCAATGACACACTGGGGAATGTTGTCATCCAGAATTACAGCTTCGCCAATGAAAATCTTTACTCAGTTGAGTTTGCCCATCAATTATCGGAGAGCAATCCGGTACGGCGTTTTTTTCAGCCTATTTTGAGTACGATGGAAGTGGTTGGCAACTTTACTTATCGCCAGGATCCGGTGGGGCCTATTTACGAGTTCAATCCCTATGTAACCTTTCGTTGGGCACATTTTCCTTGGGACAAATATATCACTACCACTTTTGGTTTGGGTGAGGGTATTTCTTTTGATAGCAAGGTGCCTGCCATTGAATCTAATAGCGACGATCAAAACACCACGGATTCTCCCCAGAAGGTGTTAAATTATTTAATGCTGGAAGCAACTTTTGCTTTGCCCGATCATCCGCATTGGGAATTGGTGGCGCGCGTTCACCATCGCTCCGGTGTTTTTGGTTTGTACAAAGCTGAAAATAGTGGATCGACAGCAATTGGGCTTGGGATTCGTTATCGGTTTTAAATTTCCCGGCTATACAAATGCAAAGCGGGGCGTTAAAATCGCCGGCGATTGACAAGTAAGTTTTATAATAATTTATAAGAGGTAATAAAATGATCACAGGTTTACGTTCATCTTTTCTAGCAGTTTCCCTGGGTTCCGTTATGCTAATCAGTGGTTGCACGACTAATCCTTACACCGGTGAGCAGCAAGCCAGCAAGACCGGTATGGGTGCGGGCATTGGCGCCGCGACGGGCGCTTTAGCAGGTCAATTGATTGGCCGTAATACCACATCCACTTTAGTTGGTGCAGGTATTGGTGCGGTGGTCGGTGGTGTTGCCGGCAATATCATGGATCAACAAGCTGCTGAATTGCGTAGACAATTGGAAGGAACGGGTGTGAGAGTGGTTAAGAATGGCAATCAAATCCAACTGGTGATGCCGAGCGATATTACTTTCGCCGTCAACAGCGCTGATATTAAGCCACAGTTTTACAGCGTGTTAAATTCCGTTAGCCTGGTATTGAAAAAATACACTCAGACCAGCGTTCAGGTGGCAGGATATACGGATAGCACCGGTAGTGCTTCTCACAATCAGCAGTTGTCGCAAAACCGCGCACAAAGCGTTGCTTCTTACCTGATTAGCCAGGGTGTTGCTGCCGGCCGCTTTAATGCAGTGGGATATGGGCAGAATAATCCAGTTGCCAGCAACGATACGGCCTCTGGTAGAGCGCAGAACCGTCGCGTGGAGATTACGTTGCGGTAGGGGAATTATCCTTCTTGTTTTGTGGGAGAAGGTGCCCGAAGGGCGGAGGAGGGGTGAGTTTAGATTGGCTTTAAATAGTAAGTGCTACTGCAAACTTACCCCTCATCCGCCCTTCGGGCACCTTCTCCCCACAAGGGGAGAAGGAAGCTAAGGCCTTAACTTAATTTATTCGCCAATTTCAACAAAGCATTTTTCAATCGAATATCTTTAATCCCTTTCGCCACTTCGGCAATACTAGCTGCACTTTCCTCTGGAATTGGATTGGGTGGTGTGGTCAGTCCTACCTTGATATCTTTAGGATCAGGATGCACATAACAGAAAATACTTTTTAAATCCCTAAATTCCGCCACCAGCCGCAGTAGTTTAATCAGTTCAGGGGTATGATAACGCACATGAGTTGCCCAATTTGCATTACTGACTGCTAAACTCAGACGGCCACTACTAAACTCTAATATTTGACAGTGCTGACCCAGCTCCCAATCCACCGCTTTTAGAAATAAAGTTTGCAAATACTCAACCTGTTTTAACTGCAGTTTTAATTTTCGAAACCAATCATTGTCCAAAATGGCTTCTGAGAGCTTTAACGGAGTAGTTTCGCGACTGGATTGACTTGGCATTTTATGACATACTCCCGCAGGGTTTTTAATGTGTAACTTATGGGTCAAGTTTTGACCCTTTTAAAACGGCATTTACAAACGAATATTTATGAAATTACTCAGCAAAATTTTTGGCACTCGCAATCAGCGCCTAATTAAACGCATGCGCAAGGTGGTTGATCGCATCAATAGCTTAGAGCCCGAATTCCAGAGTCTAAGTGATTCTGAACTCCAAGGCAAAACCCTAGAATTTAAACAACGACTGCAGCAGGGCGAAACCTTAGACAGCCTATTGCCAGAAGCATTTGCCGCTGTACGAGAAGCAAGCCGGCGCACTTTAGGTTTGCGCCCCTTCGATGTACAGCTCATTGGCGGCATTGTCATACATTCAGGCAAGATTGCAGAAATGGGTACGGGTGAAGGTAAAACCCTGGTCGCGACTTTACCGGCTTACCTCAACGCTTTAACCGGTGAAGGCGTATACATCGTTACCGTCAATGATTACCTGGCAAAACGTGATGCAGACTGGATGCAGCCGGTCTACCAATTTTTAGGACTCACTGTAGGCATAAACCTGCCCAATATGGATCGTGAACAAAAACGCTTAGCTTATGCTGCAGATATCACCTACGGCACCAATAACGAATTTGGTTTTGATTACCTGCGTGATAACATGGCGTTTTTAATGGAAGGCAGAGTACAGCGCAAATTACATTTCGCCATCGTCGATGAAGTCGACTCCATTCTGATTGATGAAGCACGTACCCCACTCATCATCTCCGGTGCAGCTGAACAAAGTTCCGAACTTTACAAACAAATCAATACCATCGTTCCCAAATTGATCCGCCAACAGACCGAAGAAGGTGCTGGTGATTTTAAAGTCGATGAAAAAACCCGCCAGGTGCATTTAACCGAAGAAGGGCATCAGCACGTTGAAACCCTGATGGCAGAGCTGGGTTTAATCAAAAATGGCGCTAGCCTTTATGACATTGCGCATATTTCTTTGATGCACCATTTATATGCGGCTTTACGCGCGCATACCTTATTCCACCGTGATGTCGATTATATCGTCAAAGACGGTCAGGTCATTATCGTCGATGAACATACCGGCCGCTTAATGGCTGGCAGACGCTGGTCTGAAGGTTTACATCAAGCGACAGAAGCCAAAGAAGGTGTGGAAATCAAAAGTGAAAACCAGACATTAGCGTCGATTACTTTTCAGAATTATTTCCGTTTATTTGAAAAACTCGCCGGTATGACAGGCACGGCCGATACCGAAGCTTATGAATTTCAGCAGATTTATGGTTTAGAAGTCGTAGTCATACCCACCAATAAACCCGTCATCCGCAAAGACCTAGGCGATCAGGTGTATCTGAATAAAAAAGGTAAATTTGACGCGATAATCAAAGATATCAAAACCCGAGTTGAGCGCGGCCAGCCGATTCTAGTCGGCACGACCTCCATTGAAACTTCAGAATATTTATCACAATTACTCAATGCCGAAAAAATTCCCCATCAGGTACTCAATGCGAAATTTCATGAACAAGAAGCGAAAATCATCGCCGAAGCGGGTCGTCCCAGCGTGGTAACCATTGCAACCAATATGGCCGGTCGTGGTACTGATATTGTGTTGGGCGGTAACTTGCAAGCAGAACTGGCCGAACTTGCCAATCCCACACCTGAAGCACAGCAGCAGCTAAAAGCCCAGTGGCAACAACGCCATGAGCAGGTGATGGCTGCCGGCGGTTTACATGTACTCGGTACTGAACGTAACGAGTCACGACGTATTGATAATCAGTTACGTGGCCGCTCTGGGCGTCAGGGTGATCCGGGTTCTTCTCAATATTTCTTGTCCTTGGAAGATAATCTGATGCGCATATTCGCTTCAGAGCGCATGGCCAGTATTATGCGACGTTTGGGTATGCAAGAGAATGAAGTGATAGAAAACCCACTGATTTCGCGCGCTATCGAGAATGCGCAACGTAAAGTCGAAGGGCAGAATTTTGATATTCGTAAACAATTATTGGAATTTGACGATGTCGCTAATGACCAGCGTAAAGTGATTTATCTACAGCGTAATGAATTAATGGCAGCAGAAGATATCGCAGACACCATAGAGGCTATTCGTACAGATGTCTTGCAGGATGTGACTGATGAATTTATTCCTCCACAAAGTCTAGAAGAAGAATGGAATATCGCTGGATTAGAACAGCAGTTAGAGCAAGAATTTGGATTAAAATTGCCACTACGCCGCTGGTTGGAAGAAGATGAAACATTACATGAAGAAACTTTACGGGCGCGCATTATAGAAGAAGCAGATAAAGCTTATAAAGAAAAAGAAGCGCGGGAAGGCGAAACCATGCGCCACTTAGAAAAATCTATCATGTTGCAAAGTCTAGATAATCACTGGCGTGAACATCTGGCAGCGATGGATCATTTACGTAAAGGCATACACTTGCGTGGTTATGCGCAGAAAAATCCCAAACAAGAATACAAGCGCGAAGCGTTTTTGATGTTTACCAGTATGTTGGAAAGCATTAAACGCGATGTGGTAGCCACTTTATTTAATTTACGATTACAAGCATCTACTGCTGACGCCGAACTAGTTGAGGCACAACGTCTGAAAGAAGCCACTATGCAGAATTTACAGTTTTTACATGCTGAGGCCAATACGCTTGCAGCAATCAATGCGGCCAGCGCTGAAGCTGAAGAGCCAGCGCCTGCGTCATCGGCAACTGGGGAGACTTTTGTGCGTGGTCAACCCAAAGTAGGTCGCAATGAACCTTGCCCCTGTGGCTCTGGTAAAAAGTATAAAAACTGTCATGGGGCGCTGAAATGAGTCGCGGCCGAATCATTTAGATTTGCACTTATTCGGAAATGCATATGTCTGTCATCATCCCTGTTGCTGTTGGTATCGTACTGAATTCAGAAAGTAAAGTCTTAGTTTCCTTAAGACCCCAAAATAAAGACCAAGGTGGTTTATGGGAGTTCCCCGGGGGCAAAATTGAACGCGGGGAGAATCCAGAGCAAGCTTTAAAACGTGAATTGCTGGAAGAGGTAGGTATTGTAGTGCAGCGTGCAAGACCTTTGATGCAGTTTGAATATGATTACACTTCGCGGTTTGTGATGATTGATGTTTGGCAGGTTGAAGAATTTTCGGGAGAGGCGCATGGGCGTGAAGGTCAGGAAATTGCGTGGATAGAGTTAATGCAATTGGGGGCGCTGAATATGCTGTCGGCCAATAGGCCTATTCTTGAATGGTTGCGAGGTAAGTCATCATCCTCTTCGTTGTCATCCTGAGCGTAGCGAAGGATGACAACGAAGAGACGGGATGACAGCTAAGACGGGATCAAGAAATATTCACCAATGGCAGGCAACAGGTCAATTCAAACGGGATATCTTCCATACTCTGGCAAGCTCTATCCGCCACATTTAATTCTAAAAAACGCACACTCAGCCTATGTTTACCCACACTGATTTCTGGGTAAATCTGTAATTTGAGTGGAACCGATACCCGCACCAAATGATAAGCAAATTTGGGGTCTAATGCTTGCTGGTAAAACCCCTGGGTTGCGATTAAAGACTGCGGCATAGTACTACCGCGGGTTAGTTGTAATAATAATTTTACCGCAACGTTAATTTGGTCGAATTCACTGTACCATTCAGATAGATGACGTTGACGAACTTCTGCAGGCTGTTGCAGCCATAGGTGATAAGCAGGGGTACTGAAGGCAGATGCACCGCCGGGATTGGCCATATGCTGACGGATGCTGTTAAGAAAACTATTACTACGTAGGTTATGTCCCATCTTGTCCTGATTTTTGTACAGATTATCCGTTAACTGCACCAACTCGGTTAGAATTTCTCCTAATTTTTCTCTATCGACATTGGGTTTTTCTTCAAGCTGGGATAGTGCGTGTGCATGCTGGGTCAGCGCTTTACTGATTTTAGATTTTAAGTCAGGCCGGTCAATGACGTTTAAGGCTTCCAGCATGGCGGATACAGCAATGCGAGTTTCCCACTGATTTTGACCATTGATATGTTGATTAATATCGGCGAACAGATGCTCAAGCCGCAGGCAGACGCGGACGTATTCATTTAAAGGTTGCTCAAAAGTGATGATTGAGTCTGGCATGAAGTCACCTGTTGGCATGGCATCGTGCTAAATAATGCCAGAAAAATAGGGGTTATCATAGTAATTAATGAAATATCGTAATTGTTCACCCCCTTTTTCAAAGGAGGTGAATATGCGCTAAACCAGTGCCCGACCTGTCAAGCGTTCCAGTATTTTTAAAGGCGAAAGCTCACGATTAGCCATAGCAGGAACTGGCAGATAAAACGTCTGCTCCAGCATATGTTGCCCGCTTAATGCCGCATGCGACACTGAATCAGTTTGTACTACCCAGCTGGCGCCGGGAGGAAGGCGTAATTCAGTCTGCATTACCTGGTGTTGATAGGCCGTATCTTTTTTCATGCGATTATGTAGTTGCAACATAATGTGATCGTATTCCGTGCGCAGGCTTTTCGTTAGTTTCAGTTGTTGTAATAACTTGTTGCTACCGGGTAAGGGTCTGGAAATAGCCGGTAAAAACCGTGCGGCCACTGATTCAAATGGTTCGCCAATACGCCATACCCGATCTTCACCGTGTGGATTGATATTACTAAATACACGCAGAATTCGCCTCCCCTGATTAGGATTGGCTGGGAACGCATCGACGTGTAACAGTCTATCATCCTTGCGATAAGACATTTTGCGGTTGCTGACCTGCACGGGTCTAAAGCTAGTACGGCCTATCTGCAGAGCACCTTGGTAATGCGGGAATACACGATTAATTAGCAAATAAGTTTGCTGGGAGAAACGTGCCAGCATATTTTTAATTTGCTCACGTTGTTCTGCCGTGCCAATAGCCCCTTTGATGGTGTTGGTATGGGTGTTATAGCTGATGTTTTTGGCTTTAGCCTCTACAAAGTCTGGTGATAAAAAAGACATTTCGCTGGCGTTTAATTCAAATGCGAGGCGGGGGAAAAATAAGAGCTGCCCTGCTTCAAGGGCGCTGAGTGCCTGTTGTTGGGTTTCTGGGGTGTATTCAGAGTCCCACTGAGTATTGTCTAAGGTTTGCATGATTTTCATGGGGCTACTGCCTTTCAAAAGTAGGGTGGTGAATGGGTACTTAATCAATTTTAGTAATTATACTATTTTTGTAACCATTGAGCACAGTCTACAATGCACTGTATCCCCTCTGCTTGCGATAGCGCTTAAGAATAGTTACACTCCGCCCTCAGTAGGTGAATAACAGGAGCCCAAGGTGCTTAAAAGGTTACTACCCAAACAGGATAATTTTTTCGAGCTTTTTCAACAGACAGCACATCAAGTGGTGAGCGCTGCTGAGCTGTTTTCGCGCTTAATGCAAGACCTTGCCCATACCGAACAATATGCCAAAGACATCGCAGAACACGAAGCCATTGCCGATAATTGCGCCCGAGCTACCTTTGATCTCTTGCATAAAACCTTTATCACCCCTTTTGATCGCCATGATATCCATCAGCTAACGCGTAAACTCGATGATATCCTGGATATGACCAACCGCACCACCCAGCGTATTGCCCTGTATCAATTACAGGCATTGCCGGAAGGCTTACATCAAATCGCACTGTGTGCCCTAGACGCAGCCAAAGCAATCAAAACTGCATTAAAACAGCTGGAATATCTTAAAAATGCCCCGGAAATTATCCGCTTATGCCGCACCATCAGTGAAGCGGATAACCAGGCCGAACGCATCATGCTACAGGGTGTAGGTGAGTTGTTCGCCCAGGAAATGGATTTTAAACAATTACTTAAACTTAAGGAAATATACGAATATAGCACTTACATTGTCCGCGAATGTCATGATTTAGCGGACATTGTAAAGGGTATAGTATTGGAGTATTCCTAAATGCATCACGAACTGCTCCTGGTCATATTCCTCATTGGCCTGGCGTTGCTGTTTGATTTTCTTAACGGTTTTCACGATTCCGCCAATTCCATTGCTACGATTGTATCGACCCGTACGTTAAAACCGCATTGGGCGGTACTCTGGGCGGCATTTTTCAATTTTGTCGCATTTTTGTTTTTTAAACTGCATGTCGCCAATACCATTGGTACTGGCTTAATTATGCCAGAAATTGTTGACCGTCAGCTGATTTTTGCCACACTCTGTGGTGCCATTTTCTGGAATATCTTTACCTGGTTTTATGGCTTACCTTCCAGTTCTTCTCATGCGTTGATTGGCGGATTGATTGGCTCGGCTATTGTCAAATCTGGCGTGCATTCATTGAATATTCCGGGTATCAGCAAGGTGGTCGCTTCGATTTTTTTCTCGCCACTTCTGGGTTTTGTACTGGGATTATTATTAATGTTTTTGGCGACTCGCTTGTTTTTCCGCATTACGCGGCACAAGGTAGATAACTGGTTTAAGAAGCTGCAGTTTTTATCTTCAGCGCTGATGAGTTTGGGACATGGTGCGAATGATGCCCAGAAAACCATGGGTATTATCGCTATTTTATTGTTTTCATCGCATATGTTGGGAGATAAGTTTTACGTCCCGGTGTGGGTGATAATCACCTGTAATTTTGTCATGGCGTTAGGCACTTTTCTGGGTGGCTGGCGTATTGTTAAAACAATGGGTATGCGTATCACCAAGCTTAAACCGATCAATGGCAGTTGTGCTGAAATCGCGGGTGCCTGCACGTTGTTTTTAGCAACGGATTTGGGTATTCCAGTATCTACCACCCATACCATCGCTGGGGCGATTTTTGGCGTGGGTGCTACACATAATTTATCAGCAGTACGCTGGGGTTTGGCGCGGCGTATTGTGATTGCTTGGGTGGTTACCTTACCGGCGGCAGGGCTGGTTTCGGCTGGCGTGTGGTTATTGGTGCAGTGGATTATTGGTTAAGATTTGTGCCCCTTTTCAAAGGGTAGGATACTTTGTCAGAAGCATCTTCTTAGGATTGGTCTTGTGCTGAACGATGGGTTTGTGTCGTCAATTGGTGATATTTTTCTAGTAACTGTTGCTGCGTTTCTTGATATGCCGGATCTTTGGGGATGCAATCTACCGGACAAACCTGTTGGCATTGCGGTACTTCAAAATGACCTACGCACTCAGTGCATTTATCGGGGTTGATTTCATAAATGAGTTCCCCCTGGTAAATGGCTTGATTTGGGCATTCAGGTTCGCATACGTCGCAATTAATACAATCTTCGGTGATCTTTAGAGCCATGGGTGTCTGTGGAAAATAAACTAGTGGTTTTTGAGTGCCGTTAGCACTGCTTCTGGCACAAACGCCGATAAATCGCCCCCCATCCTAGCAATTTCACGAATAACTGTAGAAGAAATATGGGCAAAGCCTGCTTCGGGTTTTAAAAATATCGTTTCCATTTCTGGATACATACATTGGTTCATAGTGGCCAAACGGAATTCATATTCCATATCACCGACGGTGCGAATGCCGCGCACTATCACACGGATATTTTGTTCGCGCATAAAATCGACTATCAATCCTGAAAAGGTGACTACCTGAACCCCAGCATACTCGGCAAACACAGTTTCAGCGATACTTTGACGCTCAGGTAATGATAAAAGAGGGGTTTTAGCAGCACTGGCAGCGATAGCAATAACGACAGTGTCGAATAGTCGCAATGCGCGTTCAACTAACTGCACGTGGCCATAAGTCAGGGGGTCGAAAGTGCCGGGGTAGATAACGGTTTTTTCCATAGGGAAGTATGCTAGCATATTCTGCTTGAGCGGTCATTTTTTCTACTAATTAACAGGAAACCTTATGCGACTCAATAACAGAAATGCCGACCAGATGCGTCCCATATCGATTACGCGCTACTTTACCAAACATGCCGAAGGTTCAGTGCTGGTTGCATTTGGTGATACCAAAGTGCTGTGCACGGCCAGTGTAGTGCCCGGTGTGCCGCGGTTTTTGAAAGACAGTGGCCAAGGGTGGGTGACTGCTGAATATGGCATGTTGCCGCGTGCTACGCACGAGCGTACCGATCGTGAGGCCAGTCGCGGTAAACAAGGCGGGCGTACTTTAGAAATACAGCGTTTAATTGGTCGCTCACTTCGAAGCGCTGTGGATTTAAGCTCTTTAGGAGAAAACACGATCACGATTGATTGTGATGTGTTGCAGGCCGATGGCGGTACCCGCACTGCGGCAATCACCGGTGGTTGTGTCGCATTATTCGATGCCATTACCTACTTGCAAAGAATGCAGGAAATCACGATTAATCCGTTTAAGCGTTGGGTCGCTTCGGTATCAGTTGGTATTTATGCGGGAGTTCCAGTCGTCGATCTGGATTATCAGGAAGATAGCAATGCAGATATGGATATGAATGTGGTGATGACTGAAAGCGGCGAATTTATCGAGGTTCAAGGGACTGCAGAGAAAGCCCCGTTTAATAAAGATCAACTCAATCAGTTATTAGCCTTGGCGGAAAATGGAATTAAGCAATTAATGGTGCAACAAAAAGCGGCGGTGTTTACTTGAGGCATAATCTTCCCCCAACAAGGAGAGAAGATTATGCATTAAACTACAAATTTCTATTCTCTAGCTGCTTTTTTCCTATCAGTTTCTTTGAGAAACTTCTTGCGTAAACGAATAAACGACGGCGTGACTTCTACCAATTCATCTTCGTTAATAAATTCCAAAGCCTGTTCTAAAGACATCTTCAGTGGTGGGGTTAGAATGATATTCTCATCTGAGCTGGCGGCGCGTATATTGGTCAGCTGTTTGCCTTTGATGACGTTGACGACCAAATCATTATCACGAGAATGGATGCCAACAATCATGCCCTCGTAAACTTCAGTCTGCGGACCGATTAACATACGGCCGCGTTCTTCTAAGTTCCACAGCGAAAACGCTGTCGCTTTACCTGGAGAGTTGGCGATCATGACACCATTTTTACGCTCACCAATGGTTGCTTTTACTTCTGGTCCGTAATGATCGAAAACATGATACAAAAGACCGGTACCTGATGTTGTTGTCAGAAATTCGGTATGGAAGCCGATCAAGCCACGGGTGGGGATGATGTAATCCAGGCGTACTCGGCCTTTGCCATCGGGCACCATATCGCGCATTTGGCCTTTACGTGTGGCAAGTTTTTCCATGATCGCGCCTTGATGGGTTTCTTCTAAATCCACCAGTAAATTTTCATAAGGCTCTTTAGTTTCACCATTCACGGTTTTCATAATCACTTCGGGGCGGGAAACGCCAAGCTCATAACCTTCGCGGCGCATTGTTTCTATCAAGATGCCAAGATGCAATTCACCACGTCCGGATACCCTGAATTTATCAGGGTCAGCGGTATCTTCTACGCGCAAGGCCACGTTAGCGATCAATTCCCGTTGTAAGCGGTCACGGATCTGGCGGCTGGTGACGTATTTGCCATCTTTACCAGCAAATGGTGAATTATTCACTTGGAAAGTCATAGAGACAGTGGGTTCATCGACAGTCAGGGGTGGCAGTGCTTCCACTTGGGTAGGGTCGCATAAGGTATCGGAGATGCGAGGATTTTCGATGCCGGTGACGGCGATGATATCGCCAGCTTCGGCTTCAGGAATTTCTGTACGCTCTAAACCGGTATAACCTAATACTTGTAAAATACGGCAATTGCGGGTTTTGCCTTCCATGTCGATTAAGGTAACTGGGGTGTTGGTTTTGATTTTACCACGGTTAATACGGCCAATGCCGATAGCGCCCACATAGCTGGAATAATCCAGCGTTGTGATTTGCATCTGAAACGGACCATTCACATCGACTTCCGGCGGGGAGACTTTGTCGACGATAGTCTGGAATAATGGCTGCATGTCAACGCCAGGATTTTTCAAATCCAAAGTGGCGTGTCCCATGAGGGCGGAAGTATAGACAATAGGAAAATCCAGTTGCTCATGTGTTGCGCCGAGCCGGTCAAATAAGTCAAATACTTGGTCGACGACCCACTCAGGGCGTGCGCCGGGACGGTCGATTTTATTGACGACGAGGATGGGTTTTAATCCATGTTTAAAGGCCTTCAGGGTGACGAAGCGGGTTTGCGGCATAGGACCGTCCACTGCATCAACCAAGAGGAGTACGGAATCAACCATGGATAGGATGCGTTCGACCTCACCGCCAAAATCAGCATGTCCTGGCGTATCAACGATGTTAATTCGATAATCGCCCCAGGCCAGCGAGGTGTTTTTCGCTAAAATGGTGATGCCGCGTTCGCGTTCAAGGACATTCGAGTCCATAATGCGTTCGGTCTGAGCGCCGCGGCTTTTGAGGGTACCGCTTTGTTGCAGGAGTTTATCTACTAGCGTAGTCTTGCCGTGATCGACGTGGGCGATGATGGCGATATTGCGTAAGTGTTTATTCATAATTTAATCGAGTGCCAGTGTAGGTTAGGAAAGTTGCTTTTAGAGTGTAGCGGAATTCTTTAGAATCTACAAAGTGGAATGTCTTGTTAGGAGCAAAAATACGCTTTTCAACTTATAGGAAAAACCCTCATGCTACAAAGCGCAAACGAATATGCAAAACGGCGCAAAGCGCTATTAGAACAGATTGGGTCAGGTAGTATTGCCATTGTGACATCCGCCAATGAATATTTACGTAATGGCGATAGTCATTTTCCTTTTCGACAGGATAGTGATTTTTATTATCTGACTGGATTTAAAGAGCCGGAAGCGGTGGCGGTGTTTATTCCTGGGCGCAAGGAGGGGGAGTTTGTGCTGTTTAACCGGTCGCGTGATCCTGCCAAAGAGCTATGGGATGGTATACGTGCGGGGCAAGAAGGGGCGTGCAGTATTTATGGTGCAGACCAGGCTTTTCCCATCAGTGCTTTGCATGAAGAACTACCAAAGCTATTGGAAAACCGTGATCGTCTTTATTACCCTATTAATCGTGATACAGAGTTTAATCGCCAGATATTCGTTTGGGTTAAGCAGGTACAAACAAAAATTCGCTCTGGAATCAAAGCCCCGCATGAATTTCTTAGCATTGAAAATATCTTAAGTGAAATGCGTTTGATTAAAAGCCCGTTCGAATTGGCGCTCATGCGTCGTGCCGCTGAAATTTCTGCACTGGCGCATTGTCGCGCAATGGCTGCTACTACGCCAGGTAAGATGGAGTATGAATTGGAGGCTGAGGTACTTTATGTGTTTACAAAAAAGGGCAGTCGTGCGCCAGCGTATAACAATATTGTGTGTTCGGGTGCGAATACTTGTATATTGCACTACAATGATAATAACGCCAAAATTAGCGATGGTGACTTGATTTTAATCGATGCGGCGGCAGAATATGAATGTTATGCTGCTGATATTACCCGCACTTATCCAGCTAACGGCGTTTTTACTTTGGAACAGCGGGCAGTTTATGAGGTAGTATTGGCAGCCCAGGTTGCCGTCATTGATGCGGTTAAACCTGGGGTAGCATGGAACCTCCTGCAGGAAATTTCTGAACAAGTAGTGACGGAAGGCTTGGTTAAGCTAGGGCTTTTGTCGGGTGAGGTATCTGACTTGTTAGCAAAAAAAGCCTGCCGCAAATTTTATATGCACCACATTGGGCATTGGTTGGGATTGGATGTACATGATGTGGGTGCCTATCAAATTGCAGGAAAACCACGGGTTTTACAAGCGGGGATGGTGTTTACGGTAGAGCCTGGTATTTATATTCCTGCCGAGAGTGAAGGCGTTGATCCCAAGTGGTGGAATATCGGTGTGCGTATTGAGGATGATATTGTGGTGACAAAAGAAGGCTCTGACGTGTTGACAGCGGGTGTGCCTAAGACCGTGGAAGCCATTGAGCATTTGATGCGGGATAAGTTTCCAACTCATCCTGCTCACATTATACAAGGAGACTCGGAATGACCAAATACCCAACGACCCCGCAATCGCTGGTGAGTCTGGTAATAACCACGTTAAAAGCTTATCCCACTATTTTTGCGCAGACCTGGCTTTTGGTGGCATTTTCGGCCGCAGTTCATCTCGTTGTGCCGTGGTTTTTTGTCATCAATCCGGCTTTTGGTGGTGTGGCTTTTATTGGTTTTGTCCTGTTTACTTGGTTTTTATATATCGTAATTTTGACACGAGCCAATATCGCCTTGCAGGGCGGTCACATGAAGGATGAAGCCGCCTTCAAAATTGCCAGAAAGCGGTATCTAGCAGTTTTAGGTAGTAACCTGATATTTTTTGGTATCGGCGCATTTTTGTTTTTATTTGAGTTTACTTTAGAGCAGCTGACTAATTTATTAACCCAACATCCTTTTTATTTAATTATCAGCGTTATTATTGATCTGTACATTTTTATTATGCTGTATTTTGCAATTCCCATTATTGTGTTGGAACATAAGCGTGTTTATCCTGCTTTTATCGGAAGCATACAGTTAGTCAGGCATCATTGGTGGCGTACTTTTATCGTGCTTGGTCTATTGGGTGCAGCGATATTAGGTGTTGAAGCGTTAGGAATTTTATTCACGGGGCAGGCGCGGATGTTTTTATTTACCGGCTATCATTTCCTGCTGCAGTTTGTGTTTTATCCGTTGATTGTAGCGGCTACTTTAATTTTGCTACATGATCTTAAGCTGCGTTTGCATCTTAAAGAGGCAGAAACAACGCCAACAGCTGCCAGCCATCCATGATTGAGAAATATGATGTATTGGTGATAGGTGGTGGTTTAGTAGGCGCCACCTTGGCGTTAGCTTTGGCGGATCAGCCTATTAAAATTGGCATTGTCGAGTCATCTAATATCTATCAATCCACCAATCAAAAAAATCAACCTGCCTTGGCACTTTCCAAAGCGAGTGTCAATATTCTCTCCACTTTAGGTCTAAGTGTGGCTTTACAAGCCGTTGCAACAACTATCAATACTGTGCATGTCTCAAGTGTAGGTCAACTCGGCCAAACCCGGATTTCAGCAGCAGATATTCGCTTAGATAGCCTAGGTCAGGTTATTCCGGCACAGTCTTTATTGACCGTGTTACGTGATGCGGTTCGCAAAAAAAGTCATATAAAGTGGTTGTCGCCCGCACATTTACAGCATTTGGAACGGACGGATACCGGTTATCGTGTTGCAGTGAAAATGGGAGAGGATGTTACCACTTTAGACACCAATTTATTGGTGGCAGCTGATGGCAGTGATTCTTTAGTCAGAAATTTATTAGGCATTGCGGTAAAAACTTGGAATCCATTGCAAACGGCCTTGACTGCCATTTTAACGACATCGCAACCGCATCAAGGTATCGCTTATGAGCGCTTTGCTCAATCTGGACCTTTAGCAGCTTTGCCGCTACCTGGGCAACAGTATGCATTGGTATGGGTCTTGAGCACAGCGCAATCGCAGAAATTATATCAACAAGATGATGCTGCATTTTTACGAGGGCTGCAACAAGCTTGGGGCTATCGTTTGGGACGTATATTACAGGTGGAAAACCGGCAGGCGCTGAAATTACACAGCTTATGTGCTTTGCAGCAGGTAGCACCAGGAGCAGTGTTACTAGGCAATGCCGCACATACGCTGCATCCAATTGCCGCACAAGGCTTAAATTTAAGCTTGCGCGATACAGCGGCATTAGCGCAAATCCTCATTGAAGCGATAAAGGCCGGACAAAATCCTGGCGCATTGATGGTGCTGGAAAAATATCGAGCATGGCGTGAGCCTGAACAAACACGTGTGCTGCGTTTTACTGAAGCGTTGAACAATATTTTTTCCAGCACCTTTTTACCTGTAAAACTGGCTAGAAACGCTGGATTGTGCGGTTTGGGCATGATGTCACCGATCAGAAACATGCTGGCTAAACAGGCTATTGGTTTATCGGGAAAAATGCCCAAATTGATTTGTGGGTTAAAGTATTAATCCTATTGGTAATTATTCTTATTGAAAAGCCAGACTGGAAGCAGGAGTAAATTTTAAAAGATCATTTACTTGTTCTGCAAAAATTCTTCCAGATTATTTTTCATTTTTAACAGCTGAGACATCAATTTTTCTACTTCATTAGTAGACATATCTCCTAGAATAGCAGGTCGAATGCTATTACCAATCGCATTAATTTTGTTCATAATGGATTTGGATTTGGGAGTTAAAAAAATGCGTTTAACACGGCGATCTTTTGTGTCACTCTTTTTTTCTATGTAGCCTTTAGCTTGCAGTTTATCCAGAGGTTGAATGAGATTTTGTGGTTCTATATCGATTAAATTAGCGATTTCTACCTGAGTTGCGCCAGAGAAACGTCCAGCCTGAATCATAATCCGCCGTTCAATATTAGAAATTCCCAGTTGCTTATTATGGGCGCTAAAAGCTCTGCGCCATAAGATCGCCACATCACAGATTAAAAATTCAATATCATGCATAGTTACTTAGCTTCCAGTTTAACTGGTTTTATAGCGGTGGCTTGTGCTCGAATGGTGAATACAGCACCCGCAATCGTTAATAAAATTCCGGCGAGAATTGAAGCCGTGACTGGCGTATGCCAAATGATAACGCTGATGATAGCAGCAAACAAAATATTAGATAAGTAGAGTGTGCTTACTATCTGAACATGGGTGTATTTGACTGCATAAACCAAAGTGAGTTGTACGATAAAAAATAATATACCTATACCTATGGCTACGGCAAATACGCTTAATGTGATGGGACTCCAGAACCACAGTGCTCCCAATGCTGAGATCGGCACGGAAAATATAAAATAATAAAATGCTCTAGTCAGGCCGGAATCTTCTTTAGCTTCGCTGATAAATATGATCGAAGTTGCCATACAAATTCCCGCACCTAAAGCCAGAAAAGATGCACTGCTGAATACTTGGCTGTCTGGTTTCAATATGAAAATAATTCCGAGAAAACCAATAATTAAAGGTAGCCAAAGGCGATGATTGAGCCCGCGTGACATAAACAAAAAACCAATAATGGGAACTAACAGCGGCGCGGTATTAGCCAAAAGTACAGCATCGACCAGAGGGATAAATTTGACTGCATAAAATAAAAAATAACTGATGCCTAGGCTGAAAATTGTCCTGAAAAAATGAATGATAGGATGAGCCGTGCGCAGGGTTTGTAATGCAAAGCGCCGTCCTTTGGCCAATATTAACGGTAAGATCAAGATAAAACACACAGTGCTTTGAATAAATACCAGCATCGGAGTTGAGATCTGGCCGCTGATGTGTTTGACGATAGCGGTTTGTATTGCATAAGCTAATGCACTGATAAGAGCAAGGCTCATACCTAGTGAGGATAAATTTTTCATAATGTTTAATGTCTATAATTATTGGTTATAATAATATTGTATTATCAAATTGAATGGGTGTCAAATGAGCTATTGCCCTTATTAATTAGCCAATGTTAATCTATAGTAGATTTTCATGGTTTCCAAATTTTAAAAGGAACTAAACAGATGATACCCATCATAGATTTACAACCTCTTTTTTCCAATGAAACTCGTGGTATTCAAAAAATAGCTGCGGAAATTTATCAAGCTTATTCAACCTTAGGCTTTGCTCAAGTGATTAATCATCAAGTGCCGCAGCAAATAATTACGGATGTGTATACTGCCTCCAGGGATTTTCATAATTTAACCCTTGAAGAAAAAAACCAGATTAAATACAAAGCATATTTACGCGGTTATCTGCCAATTAATATCCAAAAATTTACAAAATCTGATTTGGGTGCGGCCAAAAAACCTAATCAGAGTGAATCTTTTATGTTGTGCAGTGAGCCCCATGATGCCAGGTGGCAAAATAGCATTTTAGGCGGTAAACAAGTTTGGCCGAAACAATTGCCGCAGTTTAAAAATCAGGTGCTGAATTATTATTGGGCATTGGAAAAATTAAGTCAGAAATTAATTCGGGCTTTTTCTTTAGCGCTGGATTTACCGGCAGATTATTTGGATAAATATTTTACCGATCCAAGTATTTTTTTGCGGTTATTATATTATCCGCCAATTTCGAAGAATGCGCCGTCAGATTTATTTAGTGCAGCCCCGCATACGGATTATGGCTTTCTTACTTTATTGCATCAGGATGAGATCGGTGGCTTGCAAGTTCAGGTAGAGGGTGACAAATGGATAGATGTGACTCCCAGGTCAGATGCCCTAGTGTTAAACACTGGCCAAATGATAGTGGTATGGAGCAATGGTAGATTAAAAGCTACTCCGCATCGGGTCATTAATGCTAGTAGCGATAAACCTAGATATTCCATCCCTTATTTTTATGGCTGCAATTTAAGCACGCTTGTTGCGCCCTTACCGAGCTGCGTTTCAGCGGCTAATCCACCCCATTTTGAACCGATCGCTTATGGCGAGCATTTAGAAGAAATGTTTCTAGCAAATTACGCATTTGGGAAATAATAGTGTGTTTGGTGTTGATTGCTAAAAATATTGATCCTGCTTATCCGCTCATTATTTTGTTTAATCGTGATGAGTATTATAGCCGTCCTACTATTCCCCTTTCGCGTTGGCCAAATACTGATATTTATGCAGGTCGTGATGCGCTGAAACAGGGTACTTGGTTGGGTGTGAATGCCAAGGGACGTTGGGGTTTATTGACTAACTATCGTCAAGGAGTCGTCAAAGCGAATCAGTTATTATCACGTGGCAACTTGGTGCGCGAATTTTTAGCATCCGATTTAACCATCAAGGCTTATCTGGAAAATGTCCATTTGACGCATGCCGAGTATAACGGTTTTAATTTAATATGCGGCGACCAACAGAATCTATTTTATTACTCAAGTGCGCTTGATACTTATCAACCATTGGCGTCAGGATTATATGGTTTGAGTAATGCGTTACTCGATACGCCTTGGTCAAAGGTAGAGCGTGCTAAACAGTTGTTCAAGCAATTACTGTCCAATAGAGTCGTAACATTGGAAAATTGTCTGGAATTATTAGCAGATAGAATGATAGCTCCAGATTCTACTCTGCCTGCTACCGGCATTGATGTGGAATTAGAGCGCCAGCATAGTGCCATTTTTGTCGCAAGCGCAGTTCGTGGTACTTGTTCTTCCAGTGTGATATTTGTTGATGCGCAAGGTCAGGGTCAATTTGTTGAAAAAACTTTTTCCAACAGTATGGACAAAGGTAAAGTGGTGAAATTGAGTTTTGTTTGGCCTAAAAACGCGGACGGTTTACTCGATTAGATTGGAAACCATTGTTCTAAATCCTAGATATCACAATTTCCGACTATTAGATATAGGACTTCATAATGGTCTTGACTGTTATGGAGTATAGTATAAATCGGAAGGAGAAAAATATGTCTGTTGCCAAAATCATTGGAAAAATTCATCTCTCAAAACAGCAATTAGTCACTCTCAAAAATTTAGGTGTCTCTTACATAGCTGCAGATAATCCAAATTCGCCAACTGATGAAAAGGAAATAATGCAAAGAATTGGAGAAGCTGAAGCAATTATCATTAACATATCAATTCATATCACTAAAAAAATTATACGGCAATGCAAGAAATTACGATTTATACAAACCTGGTCTACGGGTATGGATAATATTGATTTAGATGCTGCCATGGAAGCGGGAATTCTTGTAAAAAATGTCCCAGATTATTCAACAGAGTCAGTTGCTGAGAAGACTATAGGAATGATGATTTTTATAGCGAATAAAATAAGAGAAGCGCATCAAGATGTACTAAAAGGTAACTGGAATTATTTAAGTTTTCAAGGAGTGGAGCTAAAAAATAAAACATTATTGCTGGTGGGGGTGGGAAGAATAGGTAGCAGGGTAGCAGAATTAGCAAAAGCATTTGGTATGGTAGTCATCAGCGCAGATTCTAAAACGAATAAGGACAATTTAAAAGACATGTATTCTAAAGCAGATTTTATTGTGCTGCATTGTCCACTCAATGAAAAAACCTATCATTTGTTGAGTGATGAAGAATTTAAATTAATGAAAAAAGGGGTTTATCTTATCAATGCTGCTAGGGGAGGTGTAGTGGATGAGTCTGCTCTTTTGAGAGCACTAGATAATGAAATTGTTGCCTATGCAAGCCTGGATGTTTTGGAACAAGAACTACCTAACTCAAGTAATCCTTTAATTGACCATCCCAAAGTTTTTGTGACACCTCATATTATGTGGTATACCAAAGAATCAGTTGAAAGGCTTACAGAATATTGTATAAGAAATTTAGCGGAATACTTATACTCCAAGCGTTTGTCTGCCCAATGACAGTTGGGGCAATTATGACCAAAACATGGACAGATTTTTAAAGCCTAAATAACCCACCAAAACCAAAGCACTGATCCAAAATGATACCGGCCAGTTAGTAATATAAGACAAAATAATTCCTAGCCAAACCATAATGACGCCAATTAATACCGATAGCCCAAGTCCTTTCCAAAATTTTCGGGTGCAGCTTAACGCACTAGCGGGCGGACCTATCAGCAAAGTAAATACCAGTAATATACCAACAACCTGGCTGGCTTCAGTCACAGCAATGGAAACCAACATAAAAAACCATATGGATAAAAAACGCAAAGAAATGCCTTTAGCCTGTGCTAATTCCGGTTCTAAGCTGGCAAACAACAGGCGTTTACCTAATAAAGCCACGCCCAGTAGACTGATTAGAGAATAAATCAGCATACTCTGAATGGTTTTTGTCGATACCCCAAATAAGTCTCCAAATAAAATCACGGTCGCATGACCGGCGTAATTTGTATAAAAATATAAAAATAACACCCCTAACCCGAGAGAAAACGCTAGCGTGATACCGATAGCAATATCGCTTTTGGCAGCTTTTTCACCGAGACTACCCATGCCAATGGAAGCTAAAAGGCTAAGTAGTAATTGCCCTGTTGCGGGTAAAATTCCCACCAATCCTGCACCTGCTGCACCCGCAAAGCCAATATGACTTAAAGCATGTCCGGCAAAAGTCTGGCCGCGTAATACCACAAAATACCCGACGATTGCAGCGACAATGGCAGCGATAGTGCCAGCAGCAAAAGCATTGCGCATAAACTCATAAGCAAATAAATCACTAAATAGGGTCATGATGGTGTGAGTCTCGAAAAATACCGGATTTTTTATGTACGACTAATAGACTTTGCTCCCAGGGTATGACTTCAAGAGGTGTGTCATAAAGCCAGCTCAAGGTGTCGCTATTCACTACTTCGGCAACAGTGCCAATGGCCGCTTTACCATGAGCTAAATAAATAATGCGATCCATCACTTGCAATAATGGATTAATATCATGGGCGGTAAACAATACGGTGATTTTTAATTGCTGCTGAATGTTTTTAACCAAGGCAATCATTTTTTCTTGTTGTTTGAGATCAAGGCTGCTGAGCGGCTCATCCAATAATAAGGCTTGGGGCTGATTGATTAAGGCTTGTGCCAGCCCTAAGCGCTGTCTTTCACCACCGGATAATTGTGCGTAAGGTTGCTCGATAATATCCTCAAGACCGGTTAGAGCGATGACTTCTGCTAGGCGCGCACGTTGTGTCTTATTTAAGAGCGGTAATCCCCAGCCTAATCCTAAAGCAGTTGCTTGGAGATGGGTTTTGCTTGTTAATGGATGTGTTGTACGCTGGGGTCGTAGTTGTGGCATGTAGCCTATATCACGGTTGCCGCGTTGGGGTGGATGGTTATAGACATGGAGGTGACCGCTTAAAGGGCGTAAAAGGCCAAGTATGGTGCGTAACAAAGTGCTTTTGCCGGCGCCATTGGGACCAAAAATGCCGATAAATTCCCCTTGCTGAATGGTCATGCTGAAATCAGTCAACAGTTTTTTTTGTGCAAAGCCAAGGGTTAGATTGTGAAATTCGATTGCGTTCATTTTACTTTTGTTTGCCTAATGCCTCTGCAAGTTCATTTAATTCATGTTGCATCCAACTAAAATAATCTTGTCCTACGGGTTGTGTTTCGCTGACGCCCACTACCGGGATTGACATTTTTTCTGCTAGGTGCCGAAGGTTTTCAGTGAGCGGGTTGTTCACTTGATTATTATATATCAGCACTTTTACCTGATGTGTTTGTAATTTATCTTCAAAATCTCGGATATCGTTGGCGCTGGGTTCAGTATCATTCATGACGCTGAGTTGAAAACTGTTACCATACATTTTTAAGCCTAAGGCTTTTGCCATTTCATTGAATACTGGTTCAGTGGCAATGACAGGTACGTTCTGTAGTTGTTGTTTGAGTGCTGTCATTTGATGGGAGAGAGCGCTATATTGCTGTTTAAATTGAGTGAACTGTTGTTGATACCAATTTTGATGTTGTGGATCCATTTGGCTTAGTTTTTGGGTTAAATTATCTGCAAAGGTTAGCATGACAACAGGATCGTACCAAATGTGCGGGTTATCGCCGCGTTTTTTTCTTAATAAATCAGCAACTACGATAACCTGGCGCGGTTTAAGTGGCGTAGGCGCTAGTAAGTTAGCCATCCACGGATCATAATCCAGGCCGTTGTAAATCACCAAATCAGCTGTGGCAATACTTTTAGCCGTGCTGGGGTTGCTGCTGAATAAATGCGGGTCTTGATTAGGATTGTTCAAAATATGGGTGACGGTGACATAGGGGCCGCCAATTTGTTGGGCAATATCACCATAAAAATTTTCAGCAGCGACGATAGTGATAGGTTTGGCGAAGAGGGAGGTGCTAAAAATTAGCAGTAAAATAAGGATGATTTTTTTTAACATGGTGTATTATTACCTAAGACTACTTGGAGCATTCAAGCGAACCTATGTTATAACGTAACATAGGAATTCTATAAAGAACAGTAGGAAAGTAAAACATGCAGAAATTAAAAGTCGGTATCATAGGATTTGGATTATCAGGTGCAGTATTTCATGCGCCGGTGATTTCGCAAGTAAAACAACTGGAATTAGCAGCAGTGGCTTCGAGACAGCCTGAAAAAGTTAAATATGCTTATCCTTTAGCCACAGTTTATGCAGAGCCAGAGCAGCTAATCGATGACGGTAATATTGATCTGGTAGTGATCTGTTCCCCTAATGAATCTCATTATCCATTAGCTAAAATGGCGCTCGATGCTAAAAAACATGTCGTAATCGAAAAACCTTTTGTGTCAAATAGAACGCAAGGTGAGGAATTAATTCATTTGGCGCACAGAAAAAATCTGCTTTTAAGTGTTTACCATAATCGCCGTTGGGACAATGATTTTCTAGCATTGCAAGAATGTATCAGCCAAGACCGTTTAGGCGATATCAATTATTGTGAAATCCGTTTTGAACGTTTCAGGCCGGAGGTAAACAGCGCAAAATGGCGTGAACAGCAACTGGCGGGATCGGGTATTTTATATGATCTGGGTTCGCATTTGATAGATCAAGCCTTGTGTTTGTTTGGCTGGCCACAGTCTATTTATGCAGATATCACTACTCAGCGTGTCGATGCGGTAGTTGATGATTATTTTCATATTATTCTGGGTTATGAGGGATTGCGGGTGGTATTACATGCAGGCGCAGTAGTGAAAAAATCGGGTCCGAGATTTATAGCGCATGGCTCGAAAGGTAGTTTTATTAAATATGGACAAGATCCCCAAGAGAGTTTGCTCCGTGCGCTGCATGAAAAAACTGAAGTGGATCCGTTATTTGGTGTGAAAAATTATCTGGATAATGTCATGGAAATTACAGTGGATGCCGGAGGACATGATATTGAAGGTAAAATTAATCTGCCTATGGGACGTTATCGTGAATATTATGAAAAAATGTATTTCGCGATTTTAGAAAAAAGCCAACCACCGGTGAGTGCTTATGACGGGCTTAATGTGATTAAGATCATTGAGTTGGCGGTGCGTAGTCATGACGAAGGTAGAAGGCTGAGTATTTGAGTAAATTGACGTAGCTTAGGGGATAGCGAAAGTTATCCAAAATACTTGTCACCCCGCCACTTGATCGCTCAGGCGGATGGCATTTAACTATGGATAGATTGCCAACCCATTAATTAATTTCATCCCGAAAACATCGAGCTAACCGATTCCTTATGATTCACTCGGTAAATCGTCTCCGCCAATAATTCGCTAATACTGAGTTGTCGTATTTTAGTTGCTTGCTGCGCAGTTTCGGTTAGCGGAATGGTATCTGTGATTATCAGCTCATCCAAATCAGAATTTTGTATATTTTCTACGGCCTTACCAGAAAGAATGGGGTGGGTGCAATAAGCTGTCACCGTGAGTGCGCCCCGCTCTTTTAATGCCTTAGCTGCCTGGCATAGGGTGCCCCCGGTATCGACCATGTCATCAACAATAATGCAATTTTTGCCATCAGCATCACCGATAATATTCATAATTTCTGCTTCATTAGGACGCGGGCGGCGCTTATCGATAATAGCTAATTCGCAGTCATCCAGTTGTTTAGCAGTGGCGCGTGCGCGCAATACGCCGCCGACATCAGGCGAAATCATTAATGGATGCGGGTATTTTTTATGGCGAATATCATTAAGTAAAATAGGAGTGGCGTAAATATTATCGACAGGAATATAGAAAAAACCTTGAATTTGGTCAGCATGCAAGTCAACAGTAATAATGCGATCAATTCCCACAACCGAAATCATATCAGCGACAACTTTTGCAGTAATGGGTACTCGGGCAGAGCGGACACGTCGGTCTTGACGGCCATAACCAAAGTAGGGCACTACTGCAGTAATGCCTGCAGCTGAAGAACGGCGCAAGGCATCAGCCATGGCCAGCAATTCCATCAGATTATTGTTGGCAGGTGCACAAGTAGGTTGGATGATAAACGTTTGATGGCCGCGAACATTTTCAAAAATTTCCACCATGGTTTCGCCATCGCTGAAGCTGCTTACTAGTGCTTTGCCTAAAGGTATTTTGAGGTGATAAGCGACTTGTTCGGCGAGTGCCGGATTAGCGTTTCCGGTGAAAATTTTTATATTGGACACTGATAATTCCTCGGTATCATGCGGGAAGAAGTGGGGTGTTGATAACGTGGGTGGCTGGGGTGCCAGGATTCGAACCTGGGTATGCGGGGATCAAAACCCCGTGCCTTACCGCTTGGCGACACCCCAATATCTGTACAACTATTCTAACTAATGCCGGTAGTCTGCTCAAGGCCGTTCGGTGCTGCAAATAAGGGTGAACGATTTACCCCTTCGGCGATAAAGTATTTATAACAGGATGGGACCTGTTTTGCTACCTGCATTGCTTGATTGAATGTAGGAAAGGCTGCAAATACCGAGCTGCCGGAGCCGGTTAAGTGCGCTGTGTTAAATTGTGTCAGCCAGTTTAACGCCTCATTAATCACAGGATAGCGCTTGCGCACCAGCGGTTCAAAATCATTTCGCCCAGCACCTGCTAGAAAGTCGTGTATTGTGATGCGTGGCGTGTCGCGTGTCAATTCTGGATGTGAAAAAATTTCAGCTGTGGTGACTTGGCATTCTGGCACTAGGACTAAATACCAGCTGGGTGGTAACTTCACTGGAGTTAATAATTCACCAATTCCTTCTCCCCAGGCAGAATGACCGTAAATAAAAACAGGGACATCTGCACCCAACTGTTTGCCAATGGCGGCCAGCTGGTTAATGGGCAGATTTAGCCCCCACAATTTGTTTAAAGCAACCAAGGTGGTTGCCGCATCCGAACTCCCTCCGCCAACGCCACCCCCCAGAGGTAAACGTTTTTCCAGTTGTATGGTGATGCCATTTTTTCTAGGCGTTAATGCAGAAAGCGATTTTGCTGCACGCCAGATGAGATTTTGTTCCATGGGAATGTCAAAATCAGACAATAGGAGGATTTGATCGTCAGAGCGCGGTTTGAAATGCAGCGTATCGCCATAGTTCAGCAGTTGAAACACAGTTTGCAAATTATGATAGCCGTCCTCGCGACGGCCGTTGATATGTAAAAATAAATTCAGTTTAGCTGGGGCGGGTAGTGTTAGGGTTTGCATACCAACGGTTTTGTCTCATTTATAATTACTTCTCTTACAACCTTAGCTTTTTTCCTTCTCCCCTTGTGGGAGAAGGAAAAAAGTCATGGCTGTAAGAGCTGTAAGAGGATTACTTATTCTCTAACGCCACTTGCTGCGCAACAGGCGCCACTATCCACTGCCGAATAGCCAGAGTGGCTCGCAGATTAGGATTGGACAAAGTAATCTTTTGCGGTAAATCCACATGATTAACCTGCATAAATCCTAAGTAATTGATAGTCCAACCATTTTGTGTCATAGCGACAATATGGTTTTGTTTGTCAAATTTGAAATCAGCCGTTGCGCCAGGTGCAGCTAAGCCGCGAACCCAATAATAAAGGTTAGTAACCGGCATTTGCCAACCCAGTTGTTGCTGCATTAATGCCTCAGCACTCTTGGCAGATACAGTTGGTTTGCCTGATTGTTGTAGTGTAACGAGGCCAGGTCTTCCGGTAATGGATAAGTGGCCTAAACTTAAGGGACCATAAAGCGCTAACACATAATTGGCACTTTCATGCTGAGTCCAAGATAGCGAAGCCAAATCAGTTTTATTTTGGTGTGTGATGCTCGCTGAACCTAAGACGCTAAAGTGATTAATATCACTGAGTTGTGAATAACGTTGCGGCCAAGAAAGCACTTGCGGTGTGGGCGCAGCTACAGTAGGTGTTTGTGCAGGTGAGGGTGTTACTGGCGGCTTGGTGGTAGCGCAACTAATTAACAACACGCACACAGTGCCGATTAAAAAAGGGCGGATAAATTGCTTTGTCATGATTTAACCTAGTCCATTTTAGTTTAAAGATATGCCGATGTTTGATGTGTAAACGTGTAACGGCTCCTTTATTTTTTCTCCTTCTTCGATAAAGAGAAGGAGGTTCAATACGTTAATACCGTAGTTTAGGTGGAAGTGAGTCTAATGGCAAACATAAAATCATCTGAGAATGCCATCATTTGCAGTTTGAATAGCTGCAAACCCTCAGTTAAATCCCCTTGTCACTTCGCCAGCTAATGGTTTATGCTAAATTATGGCCTTTATCGCATGTGGACTCAATCATAAAACTGCCTCCGTCGCATTACGCGAGCAGGTGGTGTTCGCGCCAGAGAATACCTCTGATACTTTGCGTCAACTTCTGCAAATAGGCGCAGCCAATGAAGCCATGATTTTATCCACCTGTAACCGCACTGAAATCTATAGCCATACCTCTGACCCCGGCCGTTTGGGTCATTGGCTCGCCCAGCATCCCGACATTAAACAAGTTGCTGATACAGATCACTGGTATTGCTACCAAGATCAACAAGCGGTAAGCCACATCATGCGCGTAGCCAGCGGTCTTGATTCCATGGTGTTAGGTGAGCCGCAGATTTTAGGCCAGATGAAACAAGCCTTTGCTTTTGCGCGAGAAGTAGGCGCAGTGGGCACGCATCTCAGTCGGTTGTTGAGTAAAGTATTTACCGTGACTAAACAAGTGCGTACTGATACAGATATCGGAGCTAATCCCGTTTCAGTTGCCTCTGCTGCCGTTAACCTGGCCAAACGGATTTTTGCCAACCTTGCCAAATGTCAGGTGCTGTTAATTGGCAGTGGTCAGATTATTGAATTAATGGCATTACACTTGGCGGACAGTGGTGTAAAGCAGATAGTCATTGCCAATCGTTCTCGCGCCCGAGCGCTGAAATTGGCGCAGCAGTTTTCCGCTCGGGTCATCAGCTTAGAAGAAATCCCCCTCTATCTACAAAAAATTGATATGGTCATTGCTGCGACAGGTAATTCCTTACCCTTGATAAATAAAAACACAGTGGCGCGAGCGTTAAAATCGGGAAAACGTAGGCCGCTGTTGATGGTAGATTTGGCTGTGCCGCGTGATATTGAGCCAGAAGTGGGTCAATTGGAAGATGTTTACTTATACAATATTGATAATTTAAAAGATATCCTGACCGAAAACCTTAAATCCCGTTTAGATGCTGCTGAACATGCTGAACAAATTATCAACGCCCAAGCGCGTTTTTTTATGCGTCAATTACAAGAATTAGATGCCGTCGATACGATTTGTACTTACCGTGAAAAACTGGAGCAGTTGCGTGATACGCAATTGGCTGAAGCGATGGCCCAATTAAAGCGCGGCATGGAACCCGAGGCAGTTCTCAAAGAAATGGCTAGGGTTTTGACTAATCAAATCATGCACGCGCCTACGGTGCAATTGCGTCAAGCGGCTTTTGATGGGGAATTGCAAGTATTGTTAGCTGCGCGTAAGTTGTTTGGCCTCTAATAAGCCTTAGCTTTTTCCCTTCTCCCACAAGGGGAGAAGGAAAAAAGTTACGGCTGTAAGAGAGAATTTTTATTCTTCCAAAACCATCCCCCATTTTGCTATACTTGTCGTTTTATTCTATCACGAGAAACCACAGCCTAATGAGTTTAGCGGACCCTGAAACAGCACAGCAGACCCGAATGCAAACATCGCCTCCTCAAGTTTTAATGGGAACCTTATACGTCATAGCCGCGCCTTCTGGCACAGGCAAAACCAGCCTCACTAGCGCTTTGGTGCGTACCCTGCATGACATTAAAATATCCATTTCTCACACCACCCGTGAACAACGCCCAGGTGAACAGCATGGCGTACATTATTGGTTTGTCAGCATTGCAGAATTTAAGGCCATGCTGGCTCAAGATATATTCCTGGAAAGTGCTGAGGTTTTTGGCAATTATTACGGTACTTCGCGTCATTGGGTTTTGCAGCAATTGGAAAGTGGCACGGATGTGATTCTAGAAATTGATTGGCAGGGTGCGCAGCAAGTGCGCAAATTATTTCCGCAATCCGTGAGTATTTTTATACTACCGCCATCAGCGGATTTATTGCGCAAACGCCTCCAAACCCGCCAACAAGATCATGTCGAAGTGATAGAAAAACGCTTAGCTGCCGCAGCGAGTGAAGTGGCACATTATCGAGAATTTGATTATTTAGTCGTGAATGATTCCTTCGATGATGCCTTGCTGGACATGCAAGCCATTGTGCGCGCCAATCGTCTAATACTATCCAAGCAATTACAGAGAAACCAGAAGCTGCTGGCAGAACTGCAGCAAAAACAGTAATATACTCATCCCTTTTGAAAAAGGGGTAAATGATTAACATTTTTTGCAATCCCCAACTAAGAGGAAAATATGGCAAGAGTCACAGTATCAGATTGTTTAGAGCGTATTTCCAACCGTTTTATATTAGTCATGGTGGCTGCAAAACGTGCCAGACAACTGGAGATGGGTGCCGCGGATCCCTTTGTTTCCTGGGAAAATGATAAGCCAACGGTAGTTGCACTACGTGAAATTGCTGATGGTAAAATAGATACAGGTATTTTAGAAGATGCGAATTCGGTCCTACAGGTTTCAGTTTCAGCAGAGCTTATTGACCACCCGGTTTCTGGAGAAACCGGTGAGGCTGTTTAAAAAATTACAGCAAAAGTTAGATTACTTACCCAAAGAAGCGGTTGATAAAATTTTTCAAGCGTATGTCCTTGCGGCTGACGCCCATAAAGATCAAAGCCGCTTTTCCGGTGAACCTTATATTACCCACCCTTTAGCTGTTGCCTGTATTCTTGCGGACATGCGTATGGATCCAGAAACGCTGATGGCTGCATTATTACATGATGTTATCGAAGATACCCCCACCACCAAAGACATGCTGGCAAAACAGTTTGGTGATTCAGTCGCCGAGCTAGTCGATGGCGTCAGCAAACTCACCTTAATTGAATTTCGTAATCGCCAAGAAGCGCAAGCAGAAAATTTCCAAAAAATGATATTGGCTATGTCGCGGGATATCCGCGTCATGATTATCAAACTGGCCGACCGTCTGCATAACATGCGTACCCTGGTATCATTAACCCCAGAAAAACGTCGACGTATCGCACGTGAAACTTTGGAAATATTTGCCCCCATCGCCAACCGCCTCGGCATGCATGCTATTTTTGTTGAACTGGAAAACTTAGGCTTTGAAGCATTACACCCCCAACGCTTTCGTATTTTGAAAAGTGCTGTCCAGCGTATCCTCGGCGATCAGAAAAAAATCATGCATGAAGTGGACCGGATGCTGCGTGAAGCCATCAGCCGTAGCCAGTTACCGCATTGTGAAGTCATAGGACGACAGAAGAATTTGTACAGCATTTACCAGAAAATGTTGCAGCGGAAAATTTCCTTCAAAGACATCAATGATGTGTACGGCTTTCGCATTATTACGGATTCGGTAGATGCTTGCTACCGGGCGCTGGGTGTGGTGCATTCCTTGTATAAACCCCTGCCGGAACGCTTTAAAGATTATATTGCTATCCCCAAGGCCAATGGTTATCAGTCGTTGCACACTACGTTATTTGGTCCTTTCGGTATGCCCATAGAAGTACAGATCCGCACAAGAGCCATGAATCAGGTCGCTGAAAGCGGCATTGCCGCGCACTGGTTGTATAAACTGGATGAAAAAAATCATGATGATGCCAGAATTCGTGCGCAGCAATGGGTAAAAAATTTGCTGGAAATGCAACAAAAAACCGGCAGTTCGCTGGAATTTATTGAAAACGTCAAGATTGATTTATTCCCTGATGAAGTCTATGTGTTCACGCCACGTGGTTCCATCATGGAATTACCTAAAGGCGCGACCATTATTGATTTTGCTTACGCTGTGCATACTGATGTCGGCAATACGTGTGTGGCTGGCAAGATTGATCGGCAATTGGCGCCACTCTCTACGGTGTTGGCGAGTGGTCAGACCGTAGAAATTATCGTGACAGCCACCGCCCAACCCAATCCAGCCTGGCTGGATTTTGCAGTAACAGCACGTGCGCGTAGCGCCATCCGGCATTATCTGAAAACCGAGCGTCGTCGTGAATCAGTTGCCCTTGGAAAAGAATTACTGAGCAGAGCTTTAGAGCGTCTTTCCTTTAGTATCAAGAAAATCCCAACCCGCGCAGCACAAGCAGTGGTACAAGAAGCGCAGGTAGAAACCTTTGACGATTTATTGGAACAAATTGGTTTAGGAAATCGTCTGGCGGTACTAGTTGCGCACCAATTGGCCATTGCGGCAAGTGGTGCCAAAGAAGCAGAACTCATCACCTTAGCCGAATCCAAACCCTTATTGATTAAAGGTACGGAAGGTGTCGTTGTGCATTTTGCTACCTGTTGTTATCCCATCCCCGGCGATCCTATTGTCGGTGTATTAAGCGCCGGCCACGGATTAATTATTCATGTCGAACAATGCAAGCGTATTGTTAAGTTACGTCAGCAACCGGATAAATGTATGGCTGTGTCTTGGGCTCCTTTCGTAGAAGGAGAGTTTATCGCCTGTATTAAAGTAACTGGCATTAACCAGCGTGGTGCACTGGCCAGACTCGCGCAAGCGATTGCCGATGCGGATGCCAATATCGATGATATTACCGTGTTAGAGCGCGATGCCCGTCATTATGTGAATCAGTTTAAGTTACATGTACGTGATCGGGGACATCTGGCGCAGACTATACGTAATTTACGACGTGTGAAAAACGTGATAAAAGTCGCGCGTAAATAGTTCTTTTGTTCTCTTGTTAACCCCCAATCTTTCCTAACCATAAGGATTTTTCCCGAATGAAACAAATTATTCAAACCCATGAAGCCCCTGCAGCTATTGGCACCTATTCCCAAGCAGTCAAAGCCGGAAACCATGTATACCTATCCGGTCAAATTCCCTTAGATCCGCAAACGATGGAATTGGTCACAGGTGATTTAAAAGCACAGCTACAGCGTATTTTTGATAACTTAAGTGCAGTCGCTAAGGCTGCAGGTGGCAGTTTATCTGATGTCGTCAAATTGACGGTTTACTTACGCGATTTAGGCCACTTTCCTGTGGTTAATGAAGTGATGCCCCATTATTTCTCTGCTCCCTATCCAGCGCGTGCTGTGATTGGTGTGTCGGCGCTACCTAAGAATGCTGAGGTGGAGGTGGATGCGATTATGAAGCTTAAAGATGTTTGAAATGAGGGTAATTTGGCATTAGCTGAGAATTAGCATTGTATGTCCCTCTTCCCTGATAGAGCGTTTGATTAAATCGAATAAATTGAGTATCAATCTATATTTAGTGCAATCCGCCTGAGATCCCGCGATCAAGTCGTGGGATGATGTAGTTGAGGAGATAGCAAAAGCTATCCAAAACACTCGTCATCCCGCGACTTGATCGCGGGATCTCACGCGGATTGCGCTGAACATAAGAAATACTCCTCATTGATTCAACAAAGTTCCTGATAGAAGAGAGAATATGGTACTAATTCTCAATAAAAACCTATGAAAATTGCATCTCAATTTAAAACATCCACCCTTCCATCTGATAAGACAGGCAAAGCCTTATCGCAACTGCCTTGCTCTAGCCTGCGTGGCGTAGGCCCACAACTAACTGCCCACCTGGAAAAATTAGGCATACACACCATTCAAGACTTGTTATTCCACTTACCCTTACGTTATCAAGATCGCACACGCATCATTGCGCTTAAAGATCTGCACCCAGGCGATCATGTTGTTGTACAAGGCACCATAAAAGACACACAACTGCGTCAAGGTAGACGTCGAAGTTTATTGTGCCAAATCACAGATCATACCGGCACAATCACCTTACGTTTTTTCCATTTTAATAAATCACAATTAGACGCATTCGCGCGCAATGGCGCACATATTCGTTGTTTTGGTGAAATACGTTGGGGCATGGCCGGTTATGAAATGGTGCATCCCGAATACCGATTTATCAATCCAGATGAACCGCTTGCCGTGGAAGACAACTTAACGCCAATATACCCAACAACCGAAGGTTTACAACAGGCTAGTTTTCGCAAATTAACCGATCAAGCATTAGCCTTGTTAAAACAGTGCCAAGGTTTGGATGAATACCTGCCCGAGACCTTACTTCAACGCTTTAAATTTTCCGATTTAACTACGGCGATTATGTATGTGCACCGTCCACCACGCGAAGCCTCTCGTGCACAACTGGCTTCGGGACAACATCCAGCGCAGCAGCGTCTGGCATTTGAAGAATTACTAGCCCATCAACTGAGTCGGCGTTGGCTCAAACAAAATTTTCAACAGAAAAAAGCGCCGAGCTTGTCAGAAACACAAGCGTTAATTACCCCCTTTCTGCAACAATTACCCTTTAAATTGACGAAAGCACAGCTGCGTGTTGCAGGTGAAGTACAAAAAGATTTACTGGATGAAAAACCTATGTTGCGTTTGATACAAGGCGATGTCGGCGCAGGTAAAACGGTAGTGGCAGCGCTAGCCATATTGCAAGCCGTAGCCAGTGGCTTCCAGGCAGCATTCATGGCGCCTACAGAATTATTAGCAGAACAACACCATAAAAATTTTAAAAAGTGGTTGACGCCTCTCAATCTCAACGTGGTTTTTTTAGCAAGTCGCCTTACGACACAGGAACGCAAGCAAGCTTTGTCCTCTATTGAAAATGGTCAGGCACAAATCGTTGTTGGTACGCATGCCTTATTTCAAAAAGAAGTCAAATTCGCCCGCCTGGGATTAGTCGTCATTGATGAGCAACATCGCTTTGGTGTAGAGCAGCGTTTGGAGTTAGCAGAAAAAGGTCGTCAGAATGACTTAGTGCCGCATCAACTGATTATGACCGCCACCCCCATCCCCAGAACTTTGGCAATGACAGCTTATGCTGATCTAGACTATTCCGTCATTGATGAATTACCCCCTGGCCGCAAACCCATTACGACAGCAGTGATTTCAAGTTTACGCCGTGAAGAAGTGATGCAGCATATTGATACTGCTTGCCGACAAGGTCGACAAGCCTATTGGGTTTGTACGCTGATTGAAGAATCAGAAGTTTTGCAATGCCAGGCTGCAGAAGCCACGGCAACGTTTCTCACCCAGAGCCTGCCTGGCTTACGTCTGGCATTAATCCACGGCCGTCTTAAATCCACAGAAAAAGAACAAATCATGCTGGCCTTTCGTAATGGTGATATCGATTTATTAGTGGCCACCACAGTAATTGAAGTCGGTGTCGATGTGCCCAATGCCAGCTTAATGGTCATTGAAAATCCAGAACGCTTAGGTTTAGCGCAACTACACCAATTACGCGGCCGCGTTGGTCGTGGCAATGAATCCAGTTATTGCATATTACTTTACCAGTACCCGTTATCGCAGTTTGCTAAACAACGCCTGCAGGTGATTAAGGACAGCCAAGATGGTTTTGTCATCGCGAGCAAAGATTTGGAATTACGTGGTCCAGGAGAAGTTTTGGGCACGCGCCAAACGGGACTGTTGCAATTGCGCATTGCTGATCTGTTACGCGATAAAGCACTATTGCCGGATGTAGAGCAGGCTTCTTTATTATTATTGCAACACTATCCTGAACAGGTCGGCCTGCTGATTGCTCGTTGGATTGCTGCAGGTGGGAAGTATAGTGCTGTTTGAAGTGCGTAGTAACCTACCATAAGTCATTCATTGTATAAATCGCAGGAGAACTAGTGTGTCAGATAAAAAAAACCATAATCCTAAGTCCAAGGCTAAAGCTGCTAGTTTTGAAGAATTAATTCACATATCCCGCAAAGTAGGGGGAGAGATTCAAATACCTACAGCTTCTGCGGAATATTTAAAAAATTTAGCTGAGACTTTAGGAGGAACAGTTTCCCATCAGCCGAGCACGGCAATGGAATCTACGCTATCATTCACTGCTGAGGATGAAGATTTACCAGAGATAACTACTGATATAGTAGATGAACATGAAATTTTGACCCCACCTGCTTCTGCAATAACTGAATCTGAACCGCCTACTCATGACGAAAACGAAGATATATCAAAGCAATCTGAAAATGTAGAAGGAAGAACCGCAGAAAGTTCTATACCGCTGACTCATGTTGATAAAACTTCGACAACACAACTTGACCCAAAGATTATATATATCCGATCAACACTTCCTCGCGAAAAAAAAGATGATGACGAAAGCCTGATATCATCACCACAAGTAGATGAAAAAAAAGTCAGCAATCGAGGCCAATTGCAAAAAAGCCGTAAAAAAGCCAAAAATAAGAAATATAAACAGAATAAACAAGATGAACGGCATAATGACAACAAGGAAAGGTTGGGGCAATATTTGACAAAAGTGTCAACCAAAAAAACACCTGCTCTGCCTAAAACTGTTGGATCAGAAAAAAAATCGCCGCGTCCAACAACGCCAACAATTCAAAATAACCCCATTTTAACTAAACAGTCGACAACTCGCTTAGTCAGTAGTTTATCTCCTACAATAGCGCCGCTAAAAACAGAGTCTACAAAACCGCCCATTGATAAAAAAATTGATTTAATTCCACCTGCTGTAGCAAAAGAAAAAAACCAACCCACCGAGAAAAAAGTAAAAATAAATCCAATTTTTTTTAAGGTGTCATATGGTGTGCTTCTATCATGCCTGAATGATTTGAAAAGCTATCATGATAAAGATTTTGATAAGATTAGTTTTCAAATATACTACAATGCTAGAACTACATTAGCCATAGAGCAATTAGGCTCTCATAGACAGATAGCTTTAGCATTGAATGATCCAGCTTGTCGCGAATATGCTAATAGTTTGGAATCCGTGCAGATTATGTTGGCAGGTTTGGCTATAGAAGCTTATCTTTGGCTTAGCACCCATAATTGTTGTAAAGACACCATCTCAGGATTACGTAGTGGCGAGTTAACTCGATTTTCGGAAACTGATCTCTCTACTACGATAGAACAAATCAGAGTGAATATATTAAAAGAAATGGTAGCAATGGCTAAAAAACCACCTGATATTCCTACAAAAGAAATGCAGGCAATATTTGCGGAATATGCATTTGAATTAAATTCCAATCGCCTAAGAGCTCAAGTTTGGCTTGAAGAAATTAGCATAGAATTAACACAAGCCTATCAGGAAAAAAAACCTACAAACCTGGCTTATCTACATAATTTGCATTTGCCAAAAGCGGAATTAATATATATCGTGGAAGAAGCGCATGAAAAATTTGATGTGACACTTGCATCATTTAAATTAAATCCAAAACCAATGGATCAAAACGCACAAGAATTGGCACGCATTGCCTATCAATTAACCATTGCTTTGGAAGAATTAAAAGTAAATTATCGTAACTTGGAAAGTCGAAAAGAATTTGCGGCCGTTTTTTTTAACGAAGGCCGTGTCAAGGTAAAGGCTAAACCTACATTTCCAAAATACACTGATATTCGAAGCTGTGAATTAGAATGCATTGCCATCTATAAGCGACATCAACAGAAACTTAAACTTAATCAATTAAACTTAAGTCAATTTGGACTCAATTTATTAGAAATAGAAATACAGCCGCTTTTATTATTGCATGAAAAACAAATGCCTAATTCAAAACCGTGGTTGTCTCAAGAGGTGCAAAAAACGACTTTGTTAGCGTTAAATGATGCTTTAATTGCGGATAATGTTTCAGAATCTCAAGATAAAATTAAAAAAGCTGTTTCGAAATTAGAGCAAACATCCGTGAGTATGAAGAGACGTTTCGATATGACGGAGGTTGATCGATTGATAGAACCTAGCCTAAGAGGATTAAAAAAAATATCAGAATTATATCTATTGTCTGAAAAATTGAAACATAATCATCGAATCATTCAGGCTGAAGAAAAACGTTTCTTGAGACTACAACCTCAAGAAAATCACTTAGAAATTGCCAAAGCCCAGCAAAAATTACAAACCATACGCCAGGGTTTGGGCAGTGAAACATCACGCCAGCTTGATGAAATAAATCATTATCTTCGAGAGTTAAATTCTTCGCGTCATGTGGAGAATAGAGCCTTGCTAGATTTAAAAGATACCCTATATTATTTTTTGGCAAGAGCGTTTGTCATAATGAAAACGCAAGGTCAAAGGATAAACGAATTGTTACAGCCCAATATACCCAACGTTACCGGTAGTGAAAAAAAGCAGTTAAGTACTGCAGAATCTACAGTTCAAAGATTAACACCAGCAGAGACAGAAAGAGAAACGCCTAAATTACTGGCCGGAAGTTCGCGATTTGTGGGAAAAACAACCTCAGTTAAGTCACTTGAAGTACAAAAAGCTGAAATTTCTACTATGGTTGCAGAGACGACAAGCGAGTTGCTACATTAGTTTTTTATAATTTAAATCGTTAATTGTATGATGCATTGGAGAACTTTATGTCAGATAAAAAAAATGATAATCCTCAACCGTCCAGAGATGTCCATTCTATACAAGAATTAGAAGAGATATCCGCAACTTTGATAGCAGGACTTGCAATCAAGCAAAAAGAAATGGATAGCGACCCACAACAATTAAAACAGCAAGAGGACTCTCTAAATTACCTAAAACAATATCGTTTACAAGTAGAAGCTGAGTCTGAAAAATCGATAACTTTAGCCAGCAGTGAAGATTTGCCAGTCATGTCCAGCGATGTAGAAAATCAGCCTGAAGAACTTATCTCGGCTCCTCCCGTAATTGAACGTAAAAAACCACAATCTTTAAACAAAGGTAGTGTCATTTACACCAATAGAACACAACGAGGAACAGCGCTTCCTCAAGCTTCTGAAAATTCACCGCCCATACCACCAGAAAGAACAAGCCCTGTTACACATGGATTGGCGCCTGTTATAAATATGCCACCGGCTACAAACCTCAATACCGATGGTGAAGATCCTAAATTTTCTAATTCCAAATCTTCGGCGATAAATACAACAACCCAATTACGACTAGAACGTAAAAGAGAAAAACAGAAACAATATGAAAAACGCAAGAAAGAGCAGCGAAAAACTCAGCAAGTTAGAATGTGGAATCAATTTTTACAACGATCTGAGGTATCAATATCAGCAAAAAAAACTGATGTACAACTAGAGACTGCTGAAACAAAAAAACAAATTCAAACACCTGTTTTAACAAATAACTCAGTGCAGAATAGTTCTGTAACTACACCTGAACTAACGAATATTGTAGTTGAAGTTCCTGGGTCAGAAATAAAACTACAGTCTATAGTTTCAATCGAGAGGTCAGTTCAAGAAAATTCTGTGATTGTACCTGAAGTAGCGGATACTGCGCTTGAAACTACTGAGTCAGAAATAAAATTACAGCCTCTTGTTGCAACTAAGAGCCCAGTTCAGGATAGTTTTGTGACTGCACAATCGACCCCTTACTTGGTCAGTAGCGCATCTCCTGCAATAGTCTCACCCACATCACAACCCATCGCTGAATTAAAGGCATCAGATAAAGCACCTGCGGAAAAAAAAATGGATATGGACCCCATTTTTTTCCTAGAACTGCCTTCTCTTATTATAAAACCCTGTCTAGAAGAGCTGAAAGCTAATCGCGCAGAAGCCCTATTGCTTAATGAAAAAACTGAAAAGTACCGTGAGAAAATTTTTATAGCTAATGTTGAATTACGTACCCTTAGTCAGATCATTTTGGCACTTAATCGTCCAGAATTTAATGGATACCTGGAAGATTGGTTCAGGTTACGAATATTAATGCTAGCTTTAATAGGAGAGTACCATGCTTGGTGCTATATAAATAATGGCTGTGAACAGTCAATTTTAAATATGCGTAAAGCAGCCGTAATTAAGGCTACTCCTGATCTCAACGAAGACCCAATCGATTTTTTAACAAAACAACTGCGAGGAAGTGCGCCCAAAAATTTAGTAGAAATAATTCCTGGGGTAAAGACCCCGTGGGAAGAAGCATTCGAAGCTGAATTAATTTTCTATCGTGATAAAGGGAAAGAAAAATTAGAAAGAAATATCATTGAATTAGGACAAGTTGGACGAAGAGTTTTAGAGCAAAAAAAACACCTAACGGGTTTCATTAGTATATTTACGGTAGATCCTAAAGAAAATCCCATGAAGGAAGATCTAGATCAATTGCATCAAAGAATGTCTGATGAGATTGAAAAGGTGAAAACCAGTAGAACAGATATTGGAGAAAATATACAATGGTTAGCAGAGATAGCTTATCAATTGAGAATTAACTTGGTAAAATTAGAAAAGCAGCATAATAATCTGCAGCAGGCTCGAATGGAATTAATATCTAATTTTCTTAATTTAAAGGATAATGTTAAAGTAAAAAAATATTTTCTGAAAACAAAAAAAAATGTTCAGCAATGCGAATTAAGCTGTGTTGGTATATATACGAAAAATCAGCCGCGGCTAGATTCTTTAAGTTTAACAAGGTTCGGACTTGAGGAATTAGTAGTAAAGATCCAGCCGTTGTTGTTACGCCGTGCAAAGCTAGCGCCGTCTTCAGAGTTGTGGGTGACTCAGGTGGTGCAAAATGCTATTTCACAAGCTCTGGATGATGCATTCATTACTGATAAGTTTTCACTAGCTATAGCAAAAATTAAATCCGCCACCACGAGTTTAGAACAAGCAGCCAAAAATTTGAAAAGATCCGAGACTGCCGTACAGATCAATATACGCTCTTGTCTTGAAGGATTGAAAAGATTATCTCAGGTATATCAATTAATGGATGAGTTGAGAAATATTCAGGGGAAAATTAGCCACATACAATTACCCACAGGTGCTTTAATTGAGAAAGATCAGCGTCCCCTAAAAAGGAACTTGCGGAAAATAGCTCTAGATTTAGAAAATAAATTACAAGGACTTTCTGAAATAGATGCTTATATTAAGCATTATTTAGTGTCAAAAACTATCAAAGAACCGTTGTTGAGTTTGGCAGAAATACTAATTGAACTTCGCGCCATAGTGTCTAAAACTATCACAAGACAGCAAGAGAATGTTGGAAATAAGCAGCGTAGTTTAGAGCCTGTATCTACAGTACCAGAGCAAAAAAATAAAGATGTTGTAGAAGTAAAAAATACGCTTAAGACAGAAAACCCACCTAAATTATTGGCTGAAACTTCTCGTTTTGTGGGCAAAACACCCTCAGTTAAGTTGCTTGAACCAGAAAATAATGAAATTGCTGTTGTGGCTGATCCACTTGCTAACACACAAGTTGAAACTACTACTATTAGTACTTCATCCTCTAGTACACAAAACGAAGCTTTGACTACGTTTCACAGTTAAAGTAATGACCTCACCCCCTTTGAAAATGGGGGTGGGCATATATCTTTAGGTTATATAATGCAACTCTCTTTAGATGTAAATTTACTCAATCAATGCTTGAATAAAATCGCCAATAGTTTGCCTGGTTTTAAAAAGCGTCCTACACAGTGGCACATGATTAAGGCAGTTTATGCGACATTGATGAATAGTGAAGCGCATAAACCGCAAGCAGACGAAAATGGTGTCATGCCGTCAAGGCGTGGTGAATCTATTTTGGTGGTAGAAGGGCCAACTGGTACCGGTAAAAGCTTAGCGTATCTATTACCTGCCGTGATTGCAGCCAAGTCACTGGGTAAACATTTGGTTGTATCCAGCGCTACCGTCATGTTGCAAGAACAACTGGCCTACAAAGATATTCCATTTTTGGCGCAGCATGCCGGATTAGATATTACCTATGCGATCGCCAAAGGACGTGGACGTTATGCCTGTACTTATAAACTTTATCAACATACCAGTCATGCTACTCAGTCGGATTTTTTGGGGCATGATTCAGAACTGCCCCCCTGGGATAGAAAACCCACACCGCAAGAAATAGCAACCTTACAACATCTAGCCGGAATGCTGCATGATAAAAGTTGGATAGGTGATCGTGACACTTTGACACAACCAGTGCCTGACTTGTTATGGTCACGTATCACCAATGATAGACATGGTTGCACCAAGCGCGAATGTCCGCACTTCAAAGACTGCCCTTTTTATAACGCTAGAGCGCAGTTGGAAACGGCAGATATGGTGATTGCCAATCATGATTTGCTATTGGCGGATTTAAGCATGGGTGGCGGTGTAATTTTGCCGGTGCCAGAAGATACGTTTTATTGCATTGATGAAGCGCATCATTTAGCGGATAAAGCCATTAAACAGTTTGGCGCTTCTCATGCTTTGCAGGGCACGCTGTTGTGGTTAGAAAAATTAGGTACTACGGTGGCTAAAGTAGAAGCAGCGCTCAAAGAATCCCATGCCAGTGTTAAAGTTGCCACGCATGCAGAGACGATTGCTTTGACCTTGCAGGAGTTAAGCGTGGCATTAAAAGCTTTACCAGCATTGCAGCCTAAAGAGCTTAATATCCCCGTCATATACCGTTGTCATCAGGGAATTTTGCCTAAAGGTTTTGAAGAATTCTGCCACATTTTACTTCCGGCCATGAAATCGATGTTAAGCACTTTAAATTTGTTGCAGGAAACTTTGCGCCGTAGAAAAGCTAAAGTGGAAGGCCTTGCAGACGAAGCCTTATTTGACCGGTTGGCAGTTGATCTGGGATTTTTTATCACGCGTGTGGAAAATTTAACTGCAGTTTGGACTTTATTGGCGATGCACATTCCCCCAGAATACCCGCCTATTGCGAAGTGGATTGCCGCACAGTGGGTTAATCGGGGCGCTGAGATAGAGTATGTATTGTCTGCTTCTCCTGTCAGTTCTGCCGGTGTATTGTCAGAACGGTTATGGAAAGTGGCTGCTGGCGCCATATTAACCTCTGCCACACTGCGTTCTTTAGGGTCTTTTGATAAATTACTTCGCGATACGGGATTAAGTCATTATCCACAAACCCGCACCATTGCGCTGGAATCACCTTTCAATTTGACCGAGCAAGGCATTTTAAATATTCCGCACATGCAACATGATCCCAAGCAGCCGGATGCGCATACCAGGGAAGTAATTCTATTGTTGCAGGAGTTATTAAAACCGCTGCCAGGTGAGGGTACGTTGGTGTTATTTACTTCTAAAAAACAAATGCAGGAAGTGATTGCAGCGCTGCCGCAACCCATTGTTGCATTATTATTAGTGCAGGGCAGTCAATCAAAAGAAGCGTTAATCAGTGCGCATTTTGCGCGCATAAAGGCGAATTCCGCCAGCATTTTATTTGGTCTTGCCTCTTTTGCCGAAGGGTTGGATTTGCCTGGAAAAGCCTGCACACATTTAATTATCACGAAACTGCCGTTTGCAGTACCGGATGATCCGGTAAGCCAGACTTTGGCGGAATGGACTGAATTGCGCGGGGGCAATGCTTTTGCCGATCTGACTTTGCCGGAAACCAGTGTGCGCCTGATTCAAGCTGTTGGACGCTTGATTCGCTCAGAAACGGATTACGGTAGGGTCAGCATTCTCGATACACGTTTGGTGACGATGCCGTATGGCCGTCAGTTACGCAAAGCGCTGCCACCGTTTAAAACGATTATCTATGGGAAAGAGCAGGAGCTACTGATGTAGGGATTTTAGGTGATTCCACTGGTTTTGGAACGGAGGTGGTTTTGCTATCCGCTATGCCAGTAGAAAACTTTCCTAAAGTGCTTATCATTTTAGCAGGCGTTTTTTTTGATTTAGACTCAATGTTATCCAGTTGTCGGGCTACGGTTAACAGTTCAGAGCGATATTGGTCGGCCTTCAGCAACCAATTTTTTTGTACATCGTTGTAATCATATTCATCACACTGTACTTTTTTTACTCCAGTCTCAATGTTTCGTGCTAACTGAAGGTAAATAGCTACCCGTGTTGCGTTGTCTAGGGTAGTAGAATTCACCGCCAATCTGGTAGCCAATTCTCTGGTTAAGCTAAATGGATTGGTGGCTAGAATCTCTCTCAACCATGGAGGGATATAACCCTTTTGCATAGGTGCTAAGCATTGATACATGACAAAACGGTATAAATTTTCTTTAATTCCTTGGTGCCCGGCTTCTATGGCTTTTTGATAAATCGCAGCCTGTTGCTCCCAGGCTGAAGCACAAACTAATTGCTGCTTGCGCTTTTGTGTTCCTGAAAAATCTTCTGGACGTAATAATGGCGTATCATAGGTCATCATCAGCACAATAAAATCTTGTACCGCAGCCGCTGAACCACCTGCTATGGCCTGACGGTATAAATGCAGTGCTTGATTTTCACGGGTTTCATAAAAATCTGCCGGTTCGATATCTCCGGTTTCAGTTAACCCTCCCAGCCGCCGAAGTGCTTCGCTTGAACCTAATATTGCCGCCTCACGGAAGAAAACGGCGGCCTGTTCTACCGGTGGTTCTTGCAGAAAGGCTTGTCTATCTATGCTTTCAGGCAAATCACTGACCTGTAACACTAGATCTTCTGACAAAATCAAATTTCCAAAATATAGAGCAATTTTAGCTCTCATTTCCTGGTTGATTGCATCCAGAGTTAAAATATCGCGTAAGATATTTGCCGCATAAGCTTTAGATGTTTCCAGGTCTTCACTTTCTAATACTATTTCCGCCAGCTTAAGCAAATCCTGTGGATTTTTAGGTTCAGATTGCATTAGGTAGGCGTGATAAATTTTGACAGTCGGTAAGTCTGCAATAGGCTCCCAATATTGAGATAGGCGCTTCCAGGGTTCTTTTTGATACGTTGATTTAGGGTGTTTTTCAGACGATTTTAAATAAGATTGCCAAACTGAGTTGTCCTCACTAAATTTTTTAAAATCGGTTGATATCCTTTGGTTCTTGGCATTTTCACTAGGCTGCAAAAAGCGAGATATTATATCGCGCTTTATTTCTTCCGGTATTTTGTCCAAATTTGGCTTTGAGTCGCTTTCTTTCATTTTTTCATTACTAGACATATGGTTTCTCTCAAACGGATACATAACCTGGCGCTGCTGAATTACTAAATTACTCTCTTTTTATTAAATTAATATTAGGATGGGTGTAGTGTTTAAAATTTCTTGGTCGAATAATTAACTTTTAACTGATAATACAGCAAGTGCTTTTATCATTATCGGTTTGTATAGGTGGTGATGGTCTTCTTAACAACGGAGTAGTTAAATCTGCATTTTTTTTATGTTTTTGCTCAAACCAGCCTTTTGAAAAAGTAAGACTTGCTGGATTTTTCAATTTGATTTCATTATTCCATTTCGGCTTTGAGTATTTTGAATCGGTAATCTCATCAACAATGCTTGGTGTAGGATATAGCATATTTTTTATATAGGTAGCACCTTGCCGAATCAACCATTCATTCACTATATCAGCATCATCAAGTACCGGTGGATTTTTATCTAAAACGATAGGTATGCGTGCTAAGGAAATTTCTTGTTCATTAAGCCCTGCATCAATGAGTTGTTGTTCACTATAGCTGTCAGGGTTCAAACGTGATGAAGTAATCAGAAATCTTTTCAAGGCGATGCGTGTTGCTTGGAATTGAGAAAAATGCTCATTTTCCTTAATGCCTTCTTGATCTTTTAGGTACTGTTTTAAAAAATCGCACGATTTGACGATATAGTTAGGATCCTTGCTAATGAGGCTTTCTGCTCCCAGCATCATGGGGATGTCGTATTTATTATATATCTCTGGCAAATTTTCCCAGTCAATGGGTTCCGTTCCACCTACCATGATAAATGGAATCCAGCGTTTTTTCGCCGGTGAGTGTGAATGACCTTTTTGATAAGTATGCGTTAAAATGTCAGCTAAAAAATCTTCCAATTTGAGTTTTGCTTCATCTGGAGAAAGAGCCAACTCTTCAAAATCACAACCTTCTAACTGAGCTATGTCGCCTGATACACTTTCACCTTGAGGGTTAAAAAGTCGGTATTGTAATACTAGACCTTTTTCTTGATCGCGAATGAAACTAAGATAAATGGTGTCTTTTTTAAGGGTTATTTTTGTCAGGTCTGATACGAGTGAAAGTGAATATCCTGAGGAATTATAGCCAGTTGATTGATAAAAAGCTTGGCCATCAATAACAGCCATTAATCTATAGTCATCCTCAACTCCGTACTTAATGCAACTGATAGGTTTACTCTTGGCTTCGCGATGTTGATAGGTCATGTGAATATCCTGTAAAAATTTATTAAATTATATGAGGATATTCTTAATGTATTATGAACTACCGTGGTTTGACATACTGAGATTAGCTGACAGACTTTGATTCATTAATATGTTATAATATTTTCCATGAATACAGTTCAATTTCAATTCTGCTACACAATCAATCCAATAATCATTATCTCTGTCCCTGCCTTGCCAGGCACTATCTTAACTTATGAGCCTCTATGAAGCGTAAATATCTTCTGGTTTGCAGTATTTTAGTTATCGTTGTGATTGCTATCTATTACAGTTTTCATCATAAAATGGGTCCTGCAGCTACGGGGCCGTTGGTGGCTGTGAGTTTGGCTGAACAGAAAAATGTCCAGATAAAAGAACAAGCTATTGGCACGGTGGCAGCCGCTGCTACGGCTCAAGTGCGTTCTTTGGTGGATGGGCAATTGCAGCATGTTGCGTTTAAAGATGGCGAGATGGTGCAGCAAGGGCAGTTATTGTTTGAGATTGATCCTCGCCCCTTTCAGGCGCAATTAAACCAGGCTCAAGCCAATCTGGCCCGCGATCAGGCACAGCTAGATAATGCCAGTGCCATTCTGGCGCGAAATAATAAACTATTAAAGGATGGCTATGTAGGTGTGCAGGATTATGACAGTTTGAAGACTGATGTTGCTAAGTTCAAAGCCACAGTGGCAGCGGATCAAGCGGCTGTCGCCACTGCCAGTTTGCAGCTGGAGTATTGCACTATTCGCGCGCCGTTTACCGGCCGTGCGGGTGAAGTGTTGGTGCAGGCAGGTAATTTGGTCAAAGCCAGTGATCCCAATCCGCTGGTGATTATCCGGCAAATTGCCCCCATTAGCGTGAAGTTCTCTTTACCTGAGCAAAAATTGCCGGCATTACAGCAGCAAATGGCCAAAGGAAATATTGCGGTAGTGGCTAAAACTGGCAAAGATGGGGTAGTGTTAGGGCAAGGTCAATTAAGCTTTTTAGATAACACCGTGGATGCCACCACAGGCATGATTACTTTGAAAGCGACCTTTGCCAATACTGACCATAAATTATGGCCAGGGCAGTTTGTGACTGTGGAATTGCCGCTGCAAGCGCTTGACCATGCGGTATTAGCGCCAACACGGGCAGTGCAGAACGGACAAACAGGTAATTATTTATATGTTGTGACTGCAAATGGTAGGGCGAACTATAGATCGGTGGTGATAGGACCTGAGGTTGATGAGAATACGGTGGTGTTGCAAGGATTAAAACCAGGAGAAAAGGTCATTACCGAAGGCCAGTTGAATTTGAATGATGGGGCTAAGGTGAGGCTGCAGTAGATGCTTCATAGCATTTTCTTTCCCTTTCGCACTGTATCCCTCTCCCCTTAGGGGAGTATGGGAGAGGGAGTGCAGCAGAAGAAGCATACGCAAAAAAACGGAAAATCCATAACCCAGATAAAACCAAACCATGAACTTAAGTGAAATCTTCATACGCCGCCCAGTGATGACTATCCTCTTGATGCTGGGATTATTGATCTTAGGCATCAGCGGCTACAAAAAATTACCCGTCAGTGACCTTCCCAACGTGGATTTTCCTACTATCCAGGTCAGTGCTACTTTACCTGGAGCTAGCCCGGAAACCATGGCGACCGCGGTAGCCACGCCGCTGGAGCAGCAATTCTCCAGTATTGCCGGTATCGATTCCATGACTTCTAGCAATACCTTAGGCAATACCCAGATCACCATTCAATTTGACTTAAATCGAAATATCGATGGTGCAGCGCAAGATGTTCAAGCCGCCATTTCCGCAGCATCAGCACGTTTGCCTAGCGATATGCCGAGTTTACCCACTTACCGCAAAATCAACCCGGCGGTAGCGCCCATTATGTACTTAGTGCTGCGTTCACCGAATTTACCCCTATCCACTGTAGATAAATACGCAGAGACCCTATTAGCACAACGTATTTCCATGATTCAAGGCGTAGCGCAGGTGAGTGTGTTTGGCTCACAGAAATATGCTGTGCGCATCCAGTTAAATCCTGATTTATTAGCAGCCCGACAGTTGGACTTAAATACTGTCATGCAGGCTGTACAGAGCAATAACGTTAATTTACCTACAGGTACTTTAAACGGCCCCAAACAAAACTACTTAATTCAGGCGAATGGCCAATTAGAAGATGCAAAAGCGTATCGGCCGTTAGTCGTAGCTTACCGTAATGGTGCACCTGTGCGCTTGCAGGAATTAGGAAAAGTCATAGACAGCGTGGAAAACACCCGCCTCGCCAGTTGGTACAACGATAAACGCGCGGTGGCATTAGCCGTGTTACGTCAGCCAGGTGCTAACACCATTGCGACGGTCGATGCCATCCATGCCATGTTGCCGCAATTCCAAAAACAACTGCCGGCCGATATTGAGCTGAAAGTCATTTATGATCGTTCGGAATCGATACGTGCCTCGGTGCATGAGGTGCAATTCACGCTAGTGTTGGCAGGCTGCTTAGTCGTCATGGTGATCTTTTTATTTTTACGCCGTGCGCAAGCAACCTTGATACCCAGTATTGCGTTGCCGCTATCGATCATCGGCATATTTGCGTTTATGTATTGGTTAGGTTATAGCTTGGATAATTTATCGCTTTTGGCACTGACCCTGTCCGTAGGTTTTGTCGTCGATGATGCGATCGTCATGCTGGAAAATATTGTGCGTTACATCGAACGCGGCGAGACACCATTGACCGCGGCACTTAAGGGTTCTAAGGAAATCAGTTTTACTATTTTATCTATGACTTTGTCGCTGACTGTGGTGTTTGTGCCATTGTTATTTATGGGTGGGTTATTAGGGCGACTATTTCATGAGTTCGCGGTGACGATCTGTGTCACCATTTTATTATCGGGATTTATTTCGTTAAGTTTAACACCCATGTTGTGCGGCCGTTTACTAAAGCTTGAAGTAGCACACAAAGAATCTAACCGATTTTTCGTGCAATCAGAGCGGTATTTTCAAAAGTTATTAGCGCTTTATGAGAACAGTCTGCAATGGGCATTGCGGCATAGGCGTATTATGCTAGGCGTATTTGGCTTAACGCTGATAGTCACTGCGCTATTGTTTGCTATTGTTCCCAAAGGATTTTTACCGAGCGAAGATACCAATCAATTATTTGCTTATACTGAATCTGACCCCGCTATGTCGTTTGATGAAATGTCAAAACGCCAAAATCAGATTGCACGCTTAATTCAACAGAACTCGGATGTGGAAGGCGTTTTATCCAGCGTTGGCGCCGGCGGTTTTAGTGTGACGCCTAACTCAGGACGTTTGTTTGTGCGGTTAAAACCGCGTGACCAACGCCGATTAAGTTCAGATCAGTTGGTGCAAGCATTGCGCCCGCAGCTTGAGAGCGTTGCTGGTATTAATGTGTATTTGCAGAACACGCAGAGTATTCGTATTGGCGGTAAAGTCAGTAAAAGTCCATATCAATACACATTACAGGATACGGATACAAAACAGCTCAATCGCTGGGCAGCGATATTAACCGATAAAATCAGCCAGCTTCCCGGATTACAGGATGTGACGACGGACGTACAAGATACCGGTCCGCAAGTATTTGTAAATATACAACGCGATAAAGCGGCGAAGCTTGGTATTACACCAGAACAAATTGAAATGACACTGGCTAATGCTTTTGGCGGCCAGCAAATTTCGACGATTTATTCAACGATTGATAATTATCAGGTATTGCTGGAATTAGATCCCAGTTATCAGACTGACCCTTCTGCCTTATCGCGTCTTTATCTTCGGGCTAACAGCGGTGAGTTGGTGCCGTTAAACGCAGTGGCAGAACTCACCCAGAGTTATGGTCCACTTACGATAAATCATCAGGGACAGCTACCGGCGATTACGATTTCTTTTAATGTGAAATTGGGTACTTCCATTGGCGATGCGATTACTGAAATCCATAAAATGGAACGTGGATTGAGTTTGCCTGCGACGCTGACTGCGAGCTTTCAGGGTACGGCACAAGCATTTAAAGATTCTAATCAGGGCATGGGTTTGTTATTGCTGCTAGCAATTATTGTGATTTATATTTTATTAGGCATGTTGTATGAGAGTTTTATTCACCCGCTGACGGTGTTATCGGGTTTGCCTTCGGCTGGGGTGGGTGCGTTGCTGGCATTGTTAATATTTCATATTGAATTAGATATGTATGCGTTTATTGGTATCATTATGTTGACGGGTATTGTAAAAAAGAATGCGATTATGATGATAGATTTTGCGATAGAGGCACAGCGCAAGCAGGGGCTTCCCGCATTTGATGCAATTTATTCAGCCTGTTTGACGCGGTTTCGTCCGATTATGATGACGACGATGGCAGCATTGATGGGTGTATTGCCGATTGCCTTGGCATTTGGTGCCGGTTCCGAGACACGACGGCCTTTGGGGGTTGCTGTGGCGGGGGGATTGGTGTTGTCGCAGTTATTGACACTTTATATTACGCCGGTGATCTATTTGTATTTAGAATCGTTAAAAGCTAGATGGAGTGGCAGAAAAACGGCAAAGACTGTGGTTGCAAAAGCTACAGAATCGGTGCATTTGGAAGGAAGCCATTGATTTTGAGTTTAAAGTTTGGGGGTGGGATGTGCGCTCCATGGTGCATCCCACCCCCAAACTTTAAACTCAAAATCAATGGCTTTATGCCTGCGGATGCTATTTTTGCCAACTTTATTTCCTCAAAACCATCATGATTTTCGACTATTCTGCAGCGCATTGGAGAAAAGTCTTGACTTTTCTCCAATGCGCTGCAGAATAGTCGGATGAGACGCATACAAACCACCGCTATTCTCAATGATCTAGACAAGAAAATGGTCTTGCTAGTCGGCCCACGCCAGGCGGGTAAGACCTGGTTGGCCAAGCAAATAGCTCAATCATTTTCATCTAGCATCTATTTAAACTACGATCAGTTAAACGATCGCCCTATCATTTTGCAGCAGAATTGGTTGGCTGGAACAGAATTGGTAATTCTGGATGAACTGCATAAAATGCCTGAATGGAAGAATTATCTCAAAGGACTTTATGATACCAAGCCTGCAGCGACTAGACTGTTAGTCACCGGCAGTGCGCGCTTGGATATTTTTAATCATGTTGGTGATTCATTAGCGGGACGTTACTTTCGTCATCGTTTATTACCTCTATCTCCTGCCGAGTTATATCAAACAGGCATGCCAGTTGATTTAGAAAAACTATTAAAACGTAGTGGTTTCCCTGAGCCATATTTAGCTGACAATGATATTGATGCTGAACGTTGGCGTTTACAATATATGAGTAGTTTGTTGAATACGGATATTTTTGAATTTGATAGTATTCAACATATTAAGGCAATGCAGCTGATTTTTAATTTGTTGCGTCAGCGTGTAGGTTCACCTGTTTCTTATCAATCATTGGCTGAGGATATTGGAATATCGCCTACGACGGTAAAAAAATATATTCAAATTTTGGAAGCGGTTTATATTGTCTTTCGAATTACGCCGTATTCAAATAATATTAGTCGTAGTTTGATTAAGGAACCCAAAATTTATTTTTTTGATACGGCTTTGGTTGAGGGTAATGAAGGTGTGAAATTGGAAAATTTGGTAGCTAATTGTTTATTAAAGCATGTTTATGCTAAATATGATTATGAGGCGGCTGAATATGAGTTACATTATTTGCGTACTAAAGATGGTGAGGAAGTAGATTTTGCTATCAGTAATAAGGGCGTTATAGAAAAGATCATTGAAGTCAAAGCCGGTAACCAGAAATTATCCACTGCACTCATAAAGTTTCATAAGAAGTATGCTTATCCTGCGGTACAAATTGTGAAAAATTTACGCCATGAGTTAGTGCAGAATGGAATTGAAATTATTCGAGCTGAAAATTTTTTGCGGAGTTTATTATTATAAGTAGTTGGGGGCGAAATTTAAAAAAGGCACGTCGTCCCGGCATGGATGCCGGGATCCAGTCTGCAGGGATGCAAACTTTCACCTTCTTGTGACATGGATCCTGGCATTCATGCCAGGACGGCGTGCATTTTTTTGAATTTCGCATCAGCGATTAACACCTCTCGGTTAACATTATAAATTTTGAGAAAATCAGATGTTTAAAAAATTAATCACTATAATATTTTTAACCAGTTTTTTTATCATTGCCACTTATGCTAATGCTAAAAGCAATCCTCTGCCTTTAGGCACTGTGAAAATTAATAGCATTGTTTATCAGGTAGAAGTTGCGGATAACGATGCAACACGTATGCAAGGATTATCTGGACGTTCCGCGCTTGGAAAAAATAAGGGCATGTATTTTGTGTTTCCATACGCAAAAACCTTATCATTTTGGATGAGAGACATGCAGTTTCCTTTGGATATTGTATGGATTAAAGATCAGGTTGTCATAGGTATCAGCCGCAATATCCCGCCTCCAGCACCAGGAACGCTATTGCAGGATTTAGCACATTATATTTCGCCGCAACCAGCAGATAGAGTATTAGAGTTAAATGCTAATGCTGCATCAACCATACAGATTGGCGACACAGTAGTTTTCTCGTCTAAATAATTTTCCAAAATAAAACCGCATCAGACATAATCAAGTTGCTGCCGCTATAGCAGCAGCATAATCAGGTTCATTCGTCACTTCTGCGACTTGTTCACTGTATAGTACCTTACCTTTTTCATCCAGCACGACAATCGCTCGTGACAACAATCCCTGTAAAGGTCCTTCAGCAATAGTCACCCCAAAATTTTTACCAAACTCAGGATGACGAAAAGTTGAGGTGATAATTGCATTGTTAATTTGCGCGGCATCGCAAAAACGAGTGGCAGCAAAGGGTAAATCTGCCGAGACGCAGACCACATTGACATTTTCCAATTCATTTTTTTTATCATTAAATTTTTGCACTGACAAGCTACATACGGGGGTGTCTAGACTCACATAAATATTCAAAATGACTTTTTGTCCGCGCAGGTCTTTGGAACTGATTTCACTCAGATCATTTTTAGTGAGGGTGAATTTAGGTGTGGTGCCTTTGGCAGGTAAAGCGCCAATGGTGCTGATCGGATTTCCTTTAAAAGTGATGTTTGTCATAAAAACTTCCTTCTATTTAACAGGATTGAGTTATTCTGTTTTAACCGGAAAAATACAAATGAATGTACTGCCTTTCCCAGGTTCGCTAAGAATTTTTAAATTAGCTTTATGTAATAATAGCACATGCTTAACGATTGCCAAACCTAAGCCGGTACCGCCGCTTGAACGTGAACGTGCTTTATCTACACGGTAAAAACGCTCCGTGAGACGCGGAATATGTTCGGCTTTGATGCCTATGCCAGTATCGGTAACTGATAGGCAGGCATTATTGCCTTCTTTGTACCAGTGAATGGTAATGTGGCCTCGAGCGGGCGTATAGTTCACCGCATTAAAAATTAAATTAGAAAACGCACTGCGTAATTCATTTTCTAGTCCGTCAATTTTAAGTTTATGATCGGCGATGAGTTTAATGTGATGCAGATGACTGCCACTTAATGCCTTGGCATCGATAGTAATGGCCTTCAGTAGATTGGCGACTGCAACCGTTTTGAAACGTTCATTTTCTGTAACCTCACTCTCCAACCGCGATAATAACAATAAATCTTCAATTAATTTCTGCATGCGTAAACTTTGTTGATACATCTGTTCCAGCATTTTTTTATAGGGCTGTAGCTTGCGATCATCCTCGTCAAGTAACATTTCCAAATAACCATGCACTACAGTCAATGGCGTGCGCAATTCGTGGGAAACATTGGCGACAAAATCCTGGCGGATTCGCTCCAGATGATGCAGTTGGGTGACATCACGCATAATCAGTAAATACTGATTATCCTGCCAAGCCACCAGTGACAGCGATAAATCCATGTCCGGGTGATATAAAGGGGCAGTCTCAATCGTTGGATGAGATTTTTGTCGCGCTAGTTTTTCAAAATTGACTTTATTGAAGATTGTGTTGATGGGTTGCTGAAAATGTTTTTTAGCATTTAAATTCAGCAGATTTTTTGCAGCGAGATTCCATGATTGGATACGTAATTCATGATCTAAAAAAATCAACGGAATGGGTAATAAATCCGGTAATTGTTGATTGTTTTGCACAGACTTAGTCATTCATTGTCTTCCGAAAACAGATAACCCGTTCCGTAAATGGTATGTATGTAATGATCGTAGCCGTAGTTTTTTAACACTTTGCGCAGCCGCCTTATCTGCACATCGACTGTACGATCATTAATATCTTTATCGCCACCCCACACATGCTGTAACAATTGTTCTCGGGTATAGACGCGGTTTTGATGGCGTATGAAAAAATATAGTAAATCATAAATAATCGGCGATAATTCCAGAGATTTTTCGCCGATGCTGACACTGCGTGTATGTGTATTCAGTACTAAATCTTTGATGGTGATAATGCCTTCTGTACTGACTAATGGTCCCCGCCGTAATACAGTTTTTATGCGGGACAGTAATTCGCGTGGCGAGAAAGGTTTGGTGATGTAATCGTCAGCGCCTGCATCTAATCCTTTGATTTTATTTTCTTCTTCTGCTTTGGCGGTTAAAAGAATAATGGGGATATGCATGGTGGTAGGGTCGTTGCGTAATTTTTTGATGTAATCGACACCACTTTGGCCGGGAAGCATCCAGTCTAGTAGAATGAGATCAGGAATACGCGCTGCGTTTTTTTCTTCTGCTGCTTTGGTGCTGCTCGCGGTTGTAGTGGCAAAACCTGCCATATTTAATGACAGCTGCAGCATTTCTAAAATAGCGGCTTCGTCTTCTACGATTAGGATGAGTGGTTTTTTCATATTACAGCCTTAATCTTTTTCCTTCTCCCATCCCACAAGGAGATTTTCTTCGGTCACAGACGGGAGAAGGAATTCAGAGAAAAATTTTTTAATTAACCAACCCGCCCCGTCACAAAATCCCGCGTTGCAGGTTTGGAGGGATTATTAAAAATAATTTCCGTCTCATTGTATTCAATCATCTCGCCTAAATACATATAAGCGGTGTAATCAGATATGCGTTTGGCTTGATGCATATTGTGAGTCACGATACAGATAGTATAATCAGGCTTCAATTCACCGATCAGTTGTTCTATATGTTTGGTAGAAATAGGGTCGAGTGCTGAAGTGGGTTCGTCTAATAAAATCACATCGGGTTTAACGGCGATGGCGCGAGCGATGCATAGACGCTGTTGCTGTCCGCCGGAGAGACTCAATCCGCTATGGCGCAATATATTTTTCACCTCTTTCCATAGAGCGGCTTTTTGCAGCGCCCATTCGACGCGACCTGCTAATTCATCGCGGTGTAATTTTTCATAGAGTTTGACGCCAAAAGCGACATTATCAAAAATTGACATTGGAAAAGGTGTCGGTTTTTGAAACACCATGCCAATTTTACTACGTAGCATATTTAAATCTTGGTGGGGTTGTAGGATATTTTGGTGGTCTAAAAGTATTTCCCCAATCGCATACTGATTGTCGTACAACTCATACATGCGGTTAAAAGTGCGAAGTAAAGTAGATTTACCACAACCGGAGGGACCAATGAGTGCAGTGACCGAATGCTTGGGGATGGTAAAGTTGATGCTTTTTAAGGCGTGGAATTTTCCATAATAAAAATGTAGGTCGCGAGTTTTGATTTTAATAGGCTTGCTATTGGACATGGGTTTTGATTCCGAAATAAAATAAATACAGCCTTAGCTTCTTCCCTTCTCCCATCCCACAAGGGGATTCCCTTCGGTCACAGACGGGAGAAGGAATAAGGAATTTTTTATGTAATAGGCGATTTCTGTTTAAATACTACTCTGACCACAATATTGAGCCCTAGCACACAACCAGTAATTAACAGCGCCCCCGCCCAGGCTAGTTTATGCCAGTCTTCATAAGGACTCATGGCGTATTGAAAAATAACTGAAGGCAAATTGGCTATGGGATGATTCATGTTTAAACTGAAGAACTGGTTATTCAGCGCAGTGAATAAAAGCGGTGCAGTTTCGCCGCTGATACGTGCCAAAGCCAGTAACATACCGGTTAAAACCCCGGTTCTCGATACGCGCAGCACGATAGAGGCAATGACTTTCCAGCGTGGTGCGCCTAAGGCAGCAGCAGCTTCACGCAAAGTGTTAGGCACGAGGATAAACATGTCTTCGGTGGTACGCACCACAATGGGAACTACTAATAATGCCAGCGCGAATGAGCCTGCCCAACCGGAAAAATGCTGCATTTTGACCACATAAATCTGGTAAATAAATAACCCTAATAAGATAGATGGCGCGCTTAATAACACGTCATTGACAAAACGCACAATGTTAGCAAAGCGAGAGTTTTTACCAAATTCAGCCAGATAAGTGCCAATTAACAAACCTATGGGGGCACCAATTAACACGGCGGAAATAATAATTAGGCCACTGCCGACAATGGCATTTAATAAGCCACCAGCAGCGCTTCCCGGTGGCTGTGTGTTGGCAGTAAACATATGCAGTGACAAACCTTGCCAGCCATTTTGTATCAAGCTAACCAGTATCCATGCCAGCCATGCAAGACCAATCAACATAGCCACTGTTGCTAAGACTAAGCTCACGGAATTTATAAAACGGCGTTTGTAATATAGAAAAGACATTTTTATACTGCCCGATAATTCTGTAATCGCTTCATTAGCATTTTAGACATTACAAAGACCAATAATGTAATCCCAAATAAAATCAGACCCAATTCACTTAATGCTGAGTTATAAAGTGTCCCGGTAGCTTCGGTGAATTCATTGGCCAGCGCGGAAGAAATACTGGTACTAGGCATCAACAAAGAACTGGAGAGCTGATGCGCATTACCAATCACAAAGGCTACGGCCATGGTTTCTCCCAAAGCCCTACCCAAGCCTAGAATAATGCCCCCGACCACCCCAACTCGCGAATAGGGCAAAATAATATTCCAAACCACTTCCCAGCGCGTAGCGCCTAATGCATAAGCCGATTCTTTAAGTAAATCGGGGACAATTTCAAATACATCGCGCATGACAGAAGCAATGAAAGGAATCACCATAATGCTCAAGACAATCCCCGCCGTCAAAAGACCAATACCCAAGGGCGCGCCTTGAAATAACGGACCTAAAAAAGGTCGGCTACCGAGATGCTCAATCAGCCAGGGTTGAACATTATCTGCAAACCAGGGGGCAAAAATAAACAATCCCCACATACCGTAAATAATACTGGGAATGCCGGCTAGCAATTCAACCAAAATGCGCAAAGGTTGTCTTAGTATCTCTGGTGCAAGCTCGGTGAGGAATAGCGCAATGCCAAAACTAATAGGAATGCCAATTAATAAAGCAATAAATGAAGTAATTAAAGTACCGAGAATAGGGACTAGTGCACCAAAATCATGTGTAACTGGGTTCCAGGATGCATTGAACAAAAAGTGCAATCGAAAGGCTTTGATACTAGGGGTGCTGGCTTGAAATAATTTAATCACTATCGCAATGGCCAGCACTAACAAACAAGCGGCGAAGAACGCCGCTACCAGTTGTATGATTTTATCCAAGTGGTTTTGTTTGCGAAACAACCGCGCAACTTTTTCATCAATAGCAGGGCGATGTACACCATCTGTTAATGTGGATGTATAGTCCGCATAATTTTCCGGCTTTAATGCCATATGGGATTGCCTTTCTGATCTTTGAGGTTTTCTTTCCATGCTGCATGTATCAAATCTATGGTTGGTTCTGGCAGAGGTACATAATCCATATCCTTTGCCATTTGTTTACCATGCTGATAAGCCCAGTCAAAAAATTTCAATACGTCATGAGCTTTTTCAGCATTATCTTCTGAAGTATGCATGAGGATAAAGGTTGCACCGACAATAGGCCAGCTTTGGCTTCCCGGTTCATCGGTTAAAATTTCAGCGAAATTTGTTTGGCTGCTCCATTTGGCATTCGCGGCAGCTGCGGCAAATGTATCGATAGAGGGGTTAACCAGGTTACCGTCTTTGTTTTTAAGTTCTACGGATACCATTTTATTTTGTTGGGCATAGGCATATTCTACGTAACCAATGGCGCCTTTGATGCGTTGTACATAGGAAGCGACGCCTTCATTGCCTTTACCGCCAATGCCAGTTGGCCAAGCTACGGCGGTATCTGCTCCGGCTTGAGTTTTCCAGTTGTTGTTTACTTTAGATAGATAATCAGTAAATAAGAAAGTGGTACCGGAACCGTCAGAGCGATGTACGACAGTAATGGCGGTATTAGGTAGTTGTATGCCCGGATTTAAGGCACTGATTTGCGGGTCATTCCAGTTTTTTATTTTCCCTAGATAGATATCGCCTAACACATTGCCTGAAAGTTTAACTTGTCCGCTTTGTATGCCAGGTAGATTAATAACAGGAACGACTCCACCGATCACTGTGGGGAATTGGGTGAGGTTGTTTTGTTTGAGTTCATCGCTGGATAGGGGTTTGTCGGAAGCACCAAAGTCGACGGTATTGGCTTGGATTTGTTTGATACCGCCGCCTGAGCCTATGGGTTGGTAGTTGAGTTGAACGCTGGTTTCTTTTTGGTAAGCTTCCGCCCATTTGACGTAAAGCGGGTAGGGGAAGGTTGCGCCTGCGCCTGTGATGATTTTACTGTCAGTGGCGGCATGAGCAGCTACGAGTGTACCGAGCAGCCCTAATTGAGCGAGTAATTTGAATTTCATTGCTGGGTTTCTCCGTGTGAGAATCAGTGGGTGTGGTGAGCAGTGTATATCGCAGATGTTACAAAATAATGACAATTAAGTTTAAAGCTTTATGCAACTCTAATGGTGCCTCAATACGCACTCAAGGAGGTGGGTTAGGGAGGGCTTAAACGAAAACGCTGTGAATACGTCCTTGTACGCTCCGTTGTTTCATCCATGAAACAAAGGTTTCGTTTAAGCCCTCCCTAACCCACCTCCTTGAGTGCTCGCTTCTCTGCCTTCTCAAGTTCTCCACCCCTCACCTCTCATCCCTTACCCCCTTTGAAAAAGGGGGTGAAAGCTTCAGGAGGGGAGTTACAGTAGAGTTCCCGAGTTCCCTACCTCGGCGCAATCATCTCTTCAGGCCGTACCGCACGGTCGAATTCCTCAGCGCTCAAATATCCAAGCGCGACACTGGCCTCCTTGAGCGTGGTATTTTCATGATGGGCTTTATGCGCAATTTGCGCAGCTTTATCGTAGCCGATCACGGGGCTTAACGCGGTGACCAGCATCAAGGATTGTTCCACATTATTTTTGATTTTAGTCTCATCGGCTTTCATACCCAGTACGGCAAATGCAGTGAAAGAGCGGCAAGCATCCGCGAGTAAACGCACTGATTGCAATAAGTTATGGATCATAACCGGTTTAAAAACATTTAATTCAAAATTGCCTTGTGAGCCGGCTATGCCGATGGTTGTGTCATTGCCCATAACCTGTACGCACACCATTGTCATGGCTTCGCATTGGGTGGGATTAACCTTGCCTGGCATAATCGATGAACCGGGTTCATTTTCCGGCAGAATGAGTTCGCCAATGCCAGCGCGGGGTCCTGAGGCTAGCCAACGAATATCATTGCTAATTTTCATTAAAGACACGGCCAAAGTTTTCAAGGCGCCGCTGGCCATGACGATGGCGTCATGCGCGGCTAAGGCGGCAAATTTGTTAAAAGCGCTGATAAAGGGCAGGCCAGTGATTTTGGCGATTTCAGCGGCAGTGCGCTGTCCGAATTCAGGGTGGGCATTTAAACCGGTGCCTACGGCGGTACCGCCGATGGCTAATTCATAGAGTCCGGGTAGTACGCTGTAGATGCGCTGTATATCAGCTTCCAATTGCGCAACATAACCTGAGAACTCCTGCCCCAGGGTCATGGGTACGGCATCTTGTAAATGCGTGCGGCCGATTTTGATGAGGTGGGCGAATTCCTGTTGTTTTTCCGCTAAGGCTTCAGTGAGTTCGGTTAATGCCGGTAACAGGCGATGCGTCAGCATTTCCACCGCGGCGATATGCATGGCAGTGGGGAAGGTGTCGTTAGAAGATTGCGACATGTTGACTTGGTCATTCGGATGGATGGGTTTTTTACTGCCCAACTCGCCACCTGCTAATTCAATGGCGCGGTTGGCGATGACTTCGTTAGCGTTCATATTGGTTTGGGTGCCGCTGCCGGTTTGCCAGATATGCAGGGGAAAATGTGCATCGAGCTTACCTTCGATGACTTCATCAGCTGCTTGAGCGATTAATTTGGCCTGTTCGGCAGATAATTTTCCAAGTGAGGCATTGGCTAATGCTGCGGATTTTTTCAGGATACCAAGAGCTTTGATTAATTCACGTGGCATGATTTCACTGCCAATATTGAAATGGTGCAGGGAACGCTGTGTTTGTGCGCCCCAGTAGCGATCGGCTGGAACTGCAATTTTACCCATGCTGTCGGTTTCTTGGCGGGTTTCAGTGGTCATGCGATATCTCCGGTGGGTGATTAGCGGTGCGGATTATAACATCTATCGATGGGTTGAAAAGTACGTAACTCTTTCTCTCTTGAGCTATGGCTCTCTTTCCTGCACTGTAACTTTGTTTTTTGCGCCATAACTTTCTCCCTGCACTGTATCTCCTCTCCACTTGAAATTAACTAAATAATCAGATAAAAGTTTTTTAATTGAAATGGCCTATGCTCCCCCTCTCCCTAACCCTCTCCCTAACCCTCTCCCACAAGGGGAGAGGGGATACTGTGCTTAGGGATAGGAAATGCATCGTTTAGAGAAGTAATGCATTTTAGAAAATAAATGCATGCTTAGGAGAGACTGCAGTATTTAGAAGTGCTTAAGCTGGTACTGCATTAATGGCAACAAACCTCATCGGAAATACCATTGCGAACCAGACGTTCAGCATTCACACCATCCAAGAAATGCCACAATGCCGCACAAGCCGTTTCTGTCGCTTGCTTAACTTCTTCTTCTGAGGCACCGAGTTCATCGATCATGGATTTCTCTTGTGCAGAGTGCCAGGCATCCACTTCTTTATGCACTTCAAAGAAACACAGAGCGCGTTGATCTTCAATGCCGTAAAAACGTTTTAAACCATCGATCTTGCTCTGACTGATGGCAGGCAGTTGCGATTCGTAAGCATATAACATGGAAAGTCCCACGGCAGGATTGGGGTGTGCTGCCAGCTCCATCAAAGTACGCACACATTCTGCAGTTTCTGCGTTTAATGGCGCAGATATCACTTCATCACGGTTGCAGCCGACACCTTCAGCAAAACGCAGCCACAGCTCACGGTGATTTTCAGCGCCTAATTCTTCATCATTAAGGTTAGCTAAAATCGCCTGACGCATGCTGGGCTGATCGCAAGTAGAGTGAATACGGCTTAACAAACGTGGAAAGGTGGTTTCCAGGGCATAGTATTGTTTGGCATACATTTGTAGATCTGGAAGGGTTAATTGGCCGGCAGACCAAGCAGTATAAAATTTATGTTTCAGTAAAGATTTATTTTGTATACAGGTGTCAATGGTGTTCCAATCCATTTTTTTCTCCTAAAGAAAAAGGTTAGTGAAGGTTTGCGAATGCAGTGGAGGGTAAACAAATGCGGATGATAGTATTTATAGGCAGAAACGGCAAGTCATGAAAAGGCAGTTTGATTTACGCGTAACTTACCTTTTCTAATCAACCGGCATTATGTAAAGATCAGGCGTAAAAGTCTTTATCATTCATTGGGTGATGATTTATGAGTCATCGGTTTCCCTTAAATTTAATTTGCGAATTACCTCTTGCCGCTACTGTCATCCTTCTGCGCTACTAGGAAAGGATGGCAGTAACCTTTCTCAAGCTGCCACTTTCTCCATGCCCAGTATATTCAATTCCAATTTGCCATCCTTAACCTGTACTTTAACCGAACCGCCGCCGTTTAATTTACCAAACAATAATTCTTCTGCCAGTGGCTTTTTGATGTACTCCTGGATCACTCGCGCCATCGGTCTTGCGCCCATTTTGTGGTCATAGCCATGCTCAGACAACCAGTTGCGGCTATCGGTGTCTATGGTCAGGGTGACATTCTTATCTTGCAACTGTAATTCCAGCTCCAAAATAAATTTATCCACGACCCGATGTAAGGTTTCAACACTTAAATGCTGGAAGGAAACAATCGTATCCAGACGATTTCTGAATTCAGGTGAAAATAGTCGCTTTATCGCTTCCATATCATCCGTACGAATGCCATGTTCAGTAAAGCCCATAGTCATTTTCTCAATATCTTCGGCGCCGGCATTAGTCGTCATAATCAGAATCACATGGCGAAAATCAGCCACCCGGCCATTATTATCCGTTAACGAACCATGATCCATGACCTGAAGTAACAGATTAAAAATATCGGGGTGTGCCTTTTCAATTTCATCCAGCAATACGACGGCATGCGGATGCTTGATAACAGCTTCGGTTAATAATCCGCCTTGGTCATAACCGACATAACCTGGCGGTGCACCGATTAAGCGTGAAACAGTGTGACGTTCCATATATTCAGACATATCAAAACTAATTAAATCGATGCCCAATATTTTCGCCAATTGTCGCGTTACTTCAGTTTTGCCTACGCCGGTTGGACCGGATAGTAGGAAAGAACCAATCGGTTTAATCGGTTCGCGTAATCCAGAGCGTGCGAGCTTAATGGCGCCTGCCAGCGATTCAATGGCCTGGTCTTGACCAAACACCTGCATCTTCAGGTTACGTTCCAGATTGCGTAGCACCTCTTTATCTGAATTCGAGACATTGTTTGAGGGGATGCGTGCCATACTCGCGACGATTTCCTCAATTTCACGACAGCCTATGACTTTTTTGCGCTTAGCCAGCGGCTGCAGCCGCTGGTATGCGCCGGCCTCGTCCACGACATCTATCGCCTTGTCTGGTAAGCGTCGATCTGTGATATAACGGTCAGATAACGCTGCGGCTGATTTCAGTGCGCGCAAGGTGTAGATGACATCGTGGTATTCTTCGAATTTTTGTTTCAGGCCTTTTAAAATTTGATAGGTTTCTGGAACAGTGGGTTCCGGCACATCGATTTTCTGAAAGCGGCGCGTTAAGGCGCGGTCTTTTTCAAAGATATTGCGGTATTCTTGATAGGTGGTTGAGCCCATACAGCGGATTTCGCCATTGGCCAGCAACGGTTTGATTAAATTGGAGGCATCAATGGCGCCACCAGAGGCTGCACCTGCGCCTATTAGGGTATGGATTTCATCAATGAAAACGACGGCTTGTGGCATTTGTTTGAGGGCTTTTAATACAGCTTTAAAGCGTTTTTCAAAGTCACCACGGTATTTGGTGCCGGCCAGTAAATAGCCAATATCCAAGTTATAAATCACGTTGTTAAGCATAGGTTCAGGCACTTGGCCTTCGACAATCATAGTAGCCAGACCTTCAGCAATTGCAGTTTTACCTACGCCCGCTTCGCCGACGAATAGGGGATTATTTTTATGACGTCGACACAATACTTGGATGGCGCGAGATATTTCTTCTTTGCGCCCGATCAGCGGGTCTATTTTGCCGATTCTGGCTTGTTCGTTGAGGTTAATGGCATAACGCTCTAATATATTTTCCACAGGTAAATTTTCTAAATCCATTTCGGCAGGCGGTTGTTGGTGTTCTATTTCCATATCAGGTTCGTTAAATGAATGCATTTTGCCGCTGCCTTGGGCAATAAAATTGTTGATGTCACTGCGGTTGATGTTCTCTTGATTGAGAAAATAAGCGGCTTGACTTTCTTGCTCGCCGAAAATGGCAGCGAGGACATTGGCGCCAGTGACTTCAACTTTGCCGGTCGATTGTGCTTGGAATACTGCACGTTGTAGGACGCGTTGGAATCCCAAGGTGGGTTGTACGTTTAGCACTTTATGGGCTGGCACGTGAGGGGTGGTTTCCTCAATGAATATGTCTAAGCCGGTGCGAATACGTTGTAAGTTGGCTCCGCAGGCGATTAAGACTTCTGCTGCCTCTTGGTTTTCCAATAAGGCCAAAAGTAAATGCTCGACGGTCATGAATTCATGACGTTTTTCTTTGGCTTTGGCAAACGCGAAATTAAGAGTCATTTCTAGAGATTTGCTGAACATGGCGTTGACCCTCCCTTAACACCCGGTCAGTTTTAGGGTGTGTTGTTAACAACTATAGGCAGAAGTTCTAAGCTACGAAGCTATGAACTTTTTGATACTTCTTGGGGAATGAATTACTTGCGCTATGCAAGCAATAGAGCCCCAGGAGTGTTTCATCTGGTCTTTAAGTCACAGTACTATCTCAATCTTGCGCGTTCATTCTAGTGTTTCATTTGACTGCCTTTTTGGTGACTTTCCTTGTCTTAGGCATAGGTATTATTGCCTATATAAGTAACATTAGTAGAGGTTTGGGATTTTTGCTTGGGAAAATGAGGAATTATTTTATTGCTACAAATCCCAACATAAATACCCTAGAATACCCGCCATTCTTTCTATCTCAACCGGAGCTAAAAACATGTCTTATTCCAAGGTAAAACTGCCTGAAACAGGCGAAAAAATAACAATAAACGCTGATTTTTCCGTTAACGTCCCCAATCAACCGATTATCCCTTTTGTTGAGGGTGATGGTATTGGGGTTGATATTACTCCTCCAATGCGTCACGTTGTTGATGCGGCTGTGGCCAAAGCATATGGCGGCAAGCGCAGTATTTCCTGGATGGAAATTTATGCGGGGGAGAAATCCACCCAGGTGTATGGCAAGGATGTGTGGTTATCCGATGAAACCTTGGACATCATGCGTGATTATGTGGTCAGCATCAAAGGTCCATTGACGACGCCGGTCGGCGGTGGCATCCGCTCTTTAAATGTGACTATGCGTCAGGTGTTGGATTTATATGTCTGTTTAAGACCGGTGCGTTATTTTGATGGTACGCCCAGCCCGCTCAAGCATCCTGAAAAAACTAATATGGTGATTTTCAGGGAAAATTCTGAAGATATTTACGCAGGTATTGAATGGCCGGCAGATTCCGAAGAAGCTAAAAAAGTTATTGCGTTTCTGCAAAATGATATGGGTGTGAAGAAAATTCGTTTTCCCGAACATTGCGGTATTGGTGTTAAACCAGTGTCCAAAGCTGGTTCACAACGACTAATTGCTCGTGCGATTCAGTATGCGATTGATAATAATCGCCCTTCAGTGACCCTGGTACACAAAGGCAATATCATGAAATTTACTGAAGGTGCGTTTAAAGAATGGGGTTATGAAGTTGCCCGCGAACGCTTTGGTGCCGAGCCTTTAGAGGGTGGTCCTTGGCATGTGATCCGCAAAAATGGCAAAGACATTGTGATTAAAGATGTGATTGCCGATAATTTTCTACAGCAGATTTTATTGCGCCCAGAGGAGTATAGTGTAATTGCTACTTTAAACTTAAATGGTGATTACATTTCGGATGCGTTGGCGGCACAGGTAGGTGGTATTGGTATTGCGCCAGGTGCCAATTTGGGTGATAAAGTTGCTTGCTTCGAAGCCACCCACGGCACTGCACCTAAATATGCCGGCAAAAATATGGCTAATCCTGGCTCATTAATTTTATCTGCGGAAATGATGTTGCGTTATATGGATTGGAAAGAAGCTGCGGATTTAATTATCAAAGGCATGAGTGGAGCGATCAAAGCCAAGACGGTTACTTATGATTTTGAACGTGCTATTTCGGGTGCGACCTTATTAGGCTCAAAAGAATTTGGTGATGCAGTGATAAAAAATATGGGCTAAAAGTTTGTGCATTCCCAGGCTGAAGGCGTGGCCTGGGATGATGCATTGAAGAAAAAATAGGCTAATTTTTTTATTTCAGTTGCTTCATCTCGGCATGAGGCTGGGCAATACTGCTTTAGCAATCCCATTAGCCATCTGCTCAGCCAGTTCTCCTTCCTCGTCATCTGGCCATAATTTTTTCAGCTCTCTAATAAAAAAACCGCTACTTACCAATGCTGTTCCAAGGGCTAGCTTAAAAGCGGGAGTCCCTTGTTCCGAACTTAAAATTCCGTATAAAGCAAGCGCAAAGCAGGTGAGAGATATAAGAGATGTACGACCCGATAAAATAGTACTTAGGTCTTGTGCTGGTCTTTTTTCATCAGCCATGAGTTTCTCCTGGGGTGTTGTATTTGAGTTTTATTAGCACGCAGGACTTAAGACAAACTGCCATCAACCAAGGTTAAAGTTCGGTCCATTTTTGCGGCCAGGGTTAAATCATGGGTCACAATCACCAAACTGGTTTTCAAACGCGAATTTAAATCCAACATCAAGTCAATCACATGTTCGGCATTGCGGTGGTCTAGATTGCCAGTGGGTTCGTCGGCTAGCACACAAACAGGATTGTTTACCAAGGCGCGAGCGATGGCTACACGTTGCCGTTCTCCGCCAGAAAGTTCACCCAGTCGATGCAATAAGCGATGCCCCATGCCTACTTGTTCCAGCATGGCTTTAGAGCGCTCCTCAGCTTGTTTGGGTGGGCAGTTGCCGATTAATAATGGCATGGCGACATTTTCCAAGGCATTGAATTCGGGTAACAAATGATGAAACTGATAAATAAACCCTAAATATTGATTGCGCAGCTGACTTTTTTTACTTTCAGATAAAGCATGTACCTCGTTGCCGGCTATCCACACTTTACCAGTAGTGGGTTTATCTAAACCACCTAAGACATGCAGCAACGTGCTTTTGCCAGCGCCGGAGGAACCAATGATGGCGACTCTTTCACTGCGATGAATGTTGAGATTAACCGAACGTAATACCTCGACCTTTAATTTCCCTTCAGAGAAATGTTTGGACAGATTGGCACATTGCAAAACAAGGTCAGAATTATTCATAACGCAATGCCTCCGCAGGTTGGGTGCGAGAAGCTTGCCATGCTGGATAAATCGTTGCCAGCAGGCTCAAACCCAAAGCGATGGCGCAGACGTGCCATACATCCGGCCATTCCAGACGTGAGGGGAGGTAATTGACGAAATAAACAGATGAAGAGATAAACTCAACATGAAAGACGTTTTGGATAAAGTTTACTACCGAGCCGACATTCAAAGCCAAGATAACTCCGCCGATCAAACCTAAAAAAGTGCCAATGAAGCCGAGTAAAATGCCTTGCACCATAAATGTGGCAAGAATGGTGCGTGGGGTGGCGCCAAAGGTACGTAAAATGGCGATATCTGCTTGTTTGTCATTAACAGCCATTACCAAAGAAGAGACTAAATTAAAAGCTGCGACAGCAATGATGAATACGAGTAACAAGAAAATCATAGTTTTTTCCATGCGCATCGCTTTAAAAAAGGTGCCATATTCTTGCGTCCAGTTGGTAACAACAAACTCAGAAGACAACGAATCTTGCAATGCATTGGCAACCGCGGGTGCGGCATAGAGATCTGAAACTTTCAAGCGTAAACCGATGACGGCATTTTCCAGTTGATAGAGCAATTGCGCGTCACGCATATTGATAAATGCCAGGCTAGTATCCATGCTGGGATTTTCATCAATGTGAAAGATGGCGCTGACGGTGAATTGTTTGAGGCGCGGATAAATGCCTAGCGGTGAGGCGTTGAGCTGGGGAGTATACATCACGACTTTATCACCCACGCTTAAACCTAGATTTTCAGCTAGACCTTCACCAATGACAATATTAAAACTGCCGGGTTGTAAGGTGTCGAAACTACCTTGTATTAAGCGTGATTGCATCGAGGAAACGCGTTTTTCCTGATCGGGCAAGATGCCGGTGACCATCACTGGGGCAGTACCGCCTTGTCGTACCAGCATGCCTTGGGCGTTGACAAAAGGTGCAGCGGCCACCACATGTGGTTGCGCTTCGACTTGTTTGATGAGTTGTTCCCAATCATTGATGCGACCGTCCATGCGGCTGATCGTAACTTGGTTGGCGAGGTTGAATAGGTGGTTACGAATTTCATAATCAAAGCCATTCATGACGGATAGAACGGTGATGAGTATAGCAACACCTAGGCCAATGCCTAACATGGAGATGAGCGAGATAAAGGAGATAAATTGATCGCGACGTTTTGCGCGGGTGTAACGTAAGCCAATATACAGTGCAAGCGGTCTGAACATGAAAGGGTCTAGTGGTTAAATTTTAACGTAAGTATCTACATAAGTAGAGACTAAATCCTTCTCCCCTTGTGGGAGAAGGGAAAAAGCTAAGGCTATTTTGAGGTGGTGCCCGGGGCCGGAGTCGAACCGGCACGGGATTGCTCCCGAGGGATTTTAAGTCCCTTGCGTCTACCTATTCCGCCACCCGGGCGAGGCTGGGGTCGGAATCGAACCGGCGTCCACGGCTTTGCAGGCCGCTGCATAACCACTCTGCCACCCAGCCAAGGCGGAGAATAATCTCACATTTGGGCGGGGGGAGTAAAGGGGATCATGTGTCAGACTAAGCACTGCACTTCTTCCGTGCCTCTTACCCCCTTTTTCAAAGTGGGTGAGAACCTGGGTGCAGTGTTATAGGTTAAGAATTTCAGAACAAAATAATTTGTCACCGCACCAATACCCCTGTAAACTTTGCCAAAATAGTACGGAAACAGTACTATATAAAAATTCTACCAAGAGTTTTTCCCCTCATGTTACGAATCAGTAAACTCGCGGACTATGCAACTGTCATTATGCATCATTTAGCTGTACAGCCCGATCAATGGGTCAGTGCCAGTGAAATTGCAGAGCAGGTTCATCTAGCGATTCCCACCGTGAGTAAAATTCTAAAAATGCTATGCGAGGCCAGCCTGGTTATTTCTGCTCGTGGCACTGGTGGTGGTTATAAACTCGGTAAGCCAGCGTCGGCTATTAGTGTAGCTGAAGTGGTGACAGCCATCGAAGGTAAACCATCTTTGACCGAATGTGCCCAGGGAGCCCAGCTATGTGTTCAGGAGGGTGTATGTGCAGTGAAACATAATTGGCGTGCAATTAACCGCTTTGTGTTTAACACGCTGCAGAATGTGACCTTAGCTGATATGGCGCAGCCATTATCATTGCCGGCGGCACTTTTTCCTTCTCGTGCAAAAAGCGCAGTAATTTCAAATAGGTAAGAGATAAGTAATGCCAAAAGAACGTGACTATATAGACAAACTCGTCAATAAAAAATATCAACACGGTTTCGTCACGCCTATCGAATCTGATGCCTTGGCTCCCGGTTTAAACGAAGACACCATTCGTCGCATTTCGCAGAAAAAAAACGAACCGGATTTCATGCTGGAATGGCGATTGAAAGCCTTTCGTCATTGGCTGACCTTATCACCGCCGGAATGGAGCCAATTACATTACCCACCAGTTGACTATCAGAAGATCGTGTATTATTCAGCACCCAAATCGCAAAAAAATGCCCCTAAGAGTATTGAAGAAGTCGACCCAGCTATTTTAGAAACCTATAAAAAACTCGGTATTCCGTTGCATGAACATGCACGTCTGGCAGGCGTGGCGGTAGATGCCGTATTTGACAGTGTTTCAGTGGCGACGACGTTCAAAGAAAAATTAGCTGAAGCAGGGGTAGTATTTTGTTCTTTTTCCGAAGCCGTGCAAAACCATCCAGAATTGGTTCAACAATATTTGGGTAGCGTGGTGCCTTACCGCGATAATTTTTTCGCGGCCTTAAATTCTGCGGTGTTCAGTGATGGTTCATTTGTCTATGTTCCCAAGGGCGTGCGCTGTCCCATGGAACTTTCGACGTATTTCCGCATTAATGCGGCAAATACTGGACAGTTTGAACGCACCTTGATTATTGCTGACGAAGGGGCTTATGTCAGTTATTTAGAAGGTTGCACTGCGCCTATGCGTGATGAAAATCAGCTGCATGCCGCTGTGGTTGAATTGGTAGCGTTGTCAGGCGCGCAAATTAAATATTCAACTGTGCAAAACTGGTATCCCGGAGATAAAGACGGTAAAGGCGGCATATACAATTTTGTGACTAAGCGCGGCGCATGCCGCGGTGCGCATGCCAAAATTTCTTGGACGCAAATTGAAACGGGTTCGGCTATTACCTGGAAATATCCTAGCGTTATTTTGCAAGGCGATTATTCAGTGGGTGAGTTTTACTCCGTTGCGCTGACCAATCATCACCAACAAGCAGATACGGGTACTAAAATGGTGCATATCGGTAAGAATACACGTAGCACTATTATATCCAAGGGCATTTCCGCAGGTTTGGGTCAGAATAGCTACCGTGGTTTAGTGCGCGTCAATCCAGGAGCAACCAATGCCAGAAATTATACGCAATGCGATACTCTATTACTGGGGGATCGCTGCGGAGGTCATACTTTCCCCTATATTGAAGTGAAAAATAACACCGCACGTGTCGAGCATGAAGCCACAACCTCTAAAATCAGTGAAGCGCAGTTGTTTTATTGTCAGCAACGTGGCATCAGTAAAGAAGACGCCATTTCCATGATTGTCAATGGATTTTGCAAGCAGGTGTTTAAAGAGTTGCCTATGGAATTTGCTGTGGAAGCGCAGAAATTAATGGAGGTTAGTTTAGAGGGAAGCATAGGGTAATCGCTAAAAATTCTTCTTATACAAGGAGAGAAGAATTTACATTCATTCACCAAGAGTCACAACATGTTAAATATACAAAACCTGCACGTAAATATCGCCGAAGGCAAAGAAGTGTTACGCGGTGTCAATTTAAATATTCAACCTGGTGAAGTCCATGCCATCATGGGTCCTAACGGTTCAGGGAAAAGCACCCTGGCCAATGTGTTAGCAGGTCGCAGTGATTACATCATCACCCAAGGTAAAGTTAATTTTTTTGAGCAAGATTTATTAGCACTGAGTCCAGAACAACGCGCGGCCAAAGGTTTATTTTTATCTTTCCAATATCCAGTAGAAATTCCTGGCGTCAACAACATGTATTTTTTGAAAGCCGCTCTTAACAGCATACGTAAACAACGTGGCGAACAAGAACTGGATGCATTTGAATTTATGCAGAAAATCAAAAGCCTGATTAAAGAACTAGACATGGACGAAAGTTTTTTAAAACGTTCAGTGAATGAAGGCTTTTCCGGCGGTGAAAAAAAGCGCAATGAAATATTACAATTGCTGGTATTACAACCGCGGCTGGCGATTCTAGATGAAACCGATTCTGGCTTAGATATCGATGCGCTACAAGTAGTCGCCAAAGGTGTCAACAGTTCACGCAGCAAAGATCGCGCGATCATGTTAGTTACCCATTATCAGCGATTGCTAGATTACATCGTTCCCGATTACGTGCATGTATTTGTCGATGGTCGCATCATTAAATCCGGTGGTAAAGAATTAGCATTAGAATTAGAGGCCAAAGGTTATGGTTGGCTCGATCAGAGCCAGGCTGGGGAACAGGTATGAAGGTGGTTGCTGGCGAAAACATGATAAACGCAACAGATTTTTCTGCTATTTTTCAAAAAGCGCAACCGCAGCTGATAGGTCAGAATTTACCAAAGTTGCAAGCATTGCGTAAAGCTGCGCTAGCAGAATTTTTACAGCAAGGTTTTCCCTCGCGCAAAGAGGAAAATTGGAAATATACCGATCTGACATTTTTAGCTAAGCAACCATTGGTTTTAGCTAGCGGCAACACCGATAAAATGACAGTGCCAATTGATTTTCCTGCACATCAATTGGTATTTGTCGATGGCCATTTTTCACAAACATTATCATCCATACATGATTTGGAAGCGGGGGTATTGTTGTTGCCACTTGGCGTAGCATTAACTAAGCATGCTGAAAAACTGCAAGCCTTTTTGCAGCAACTCGTTGCGACAACACCATTGGTCAATTTCAATACTGCATTTTTTAGTGATGGTGTTTGTTTATGGGTACCACCGAATACGGTGGTGAAAAAACCAATACACTGCGTATTTTTAACTTCAACGCAACAAGAGGTGTGTTTATGTTCTCCTCGCAATATCTTGGTATTAGAGGAAAACAGTAAGGCGGTCATAGTAGAACAACATTTGTCGGAATCAGCTAGCCATCATATCTACTATAAAAACTTAGTTACCCAAATAGAGGTGCGAAAGAATGCTGACTTAAGTCTTTATAAAATTCAACAGGAAAACCCAGCAACTATCCATACAGCAATGACCGTTATTAACCAGCATGCTGATAGTCGGGTGCGTAGTTGTAGTATTTCTTTAGGTGCAAAATTGGCGCGCGATGACTTAAATTTTTCTTTAAATGCACCTGGGGCGTATTGTCAATTGCGTGGACTTTATATTGCTTCCGGCCAGCAGCATGTCGATCATCACACCCGCATCGATCACCGAAGTACGCATGGCACTTCCGATGAATATTATAAAGGCATATTGTCAGATCAAGCCAAGGGCGTATTCAATGGCAAAGTGATTGTGCATCCTTTCGCACAGCATACGCAGTCGCAACAGACGAATAAAAATATTTTGTTGACGCAAACGGCAGAGATGAATACCAAACCAGAATTGGAAATTTACGCCGATGATGTGCAGTGTACACATGGTGCAACGGTGGGGCAGATTGATGATGAAGCGCTATTTTATTTGCGTTCACGTGGGTTGGATGCAGCGACTGCGACTTCGCTGTTGACGGAGGCGTTTGCAAAGGATGTGCTAAGTCAGATCAATGAGCCGGAAATTGCAGAGTATTTGCAGAGATTGGTATTAAAAAAGTTATCATGAAGCGTTGTCATTCCCGCGCAGGCGGGAATCTATCCTGACTTTGTCTCCGTGCCGGAAAAGAAATAGATTCCCGCCTGCGCGGGAATGACAGTGTTTTTTACAGGGTGAGTAGTTACTAGGTTGAGGCTCGATGTATTCGATTTATTCAACAACGCCCCGCAAGCTTAATTACGAGAATAGTCATGACACCACATATAACCGCTAAATCAGCGACACTAGACATTACTCGCATCCGTGAAGATTTCCCCATCTTGAAGCAAAAAATCCACGGCCATCCATTAGTCTATGTCGACAACAGCAATACCACACAAAAACCCATAGCCGTTATCAAAGCTATGAATGATTATTATTGCAATGACAACGCCAACATCCACCGCAGTGTTTATTTATTAAGCGAACGTGCTACCGCACTTTACGAAAGTACACGCGATAAAATTCAAAAGCTAATTAATGCCGAACACCGCCATGAGATTATATTTGTCAAAGGCACTACCGAAGGCATTAACCTAGTAGCTAGCTGTTTAAGTCGAATACAGATTAAAGCTGGTGATGAAATCATTATCAGCGCTATGGAACATCACGCTAACATTGTGCCTTGGCAATTTGTTTGTGAGCAAATCGGCGCCAAATTAAAAGTCATCCCAGTGACTGATGTCGGCGAATTGGATTTAGATGCCTATGCGAAATTACTCAATGCGCGTACACGCCTGGTTGCCATCACCCATGTTTCCAATGTGCTTGGCACCATCAACCCGGTAAAACAAATCATTGCCATGGCGCATGCGCATGACATCCCCGTGTTAATTGACGGTGCCCAAGGTGTGCCACATATGCCGGTTGATGTGCAGGATTTAGATTGTGATTTTTACACATTTTCCGGCCACAAAATGTATGCACCCACAGGTATTGGCGTATTATATGGCAAGACACGCTGGCTAGAGGCTATGCCGCCTTATCAAGGTGGCGGCAATATGATTCGTCAAGTCACCTTTGAAAAAACCACTTACAATGATTTACCCTATAAATTTGAAGCGGGCACTGCCAATATTGCAGCAGTAGTTGGTTTTGGTGCAGCATTAGATTACTTAGCAACCCTAGGCATTGATCGCATTGCTGCGCATGAACATGATTTGCAACAATTAGCGACACAACGCTTCAGTGAAATACCTGAACTGCGTATGATCGGCACCAGCCAACATAAAGCAGCCATCCATTCTTTTGTATTGGAAAATATTCATCCGCATGATATTGGCACCGCATTAGACAGTTTTGGCGTGGCCGTGCGGGTAGGGCATCACTGTGGCATGCCGTTAATGGAAAGATTTGGGCTTGCGGCAACGGTACGGGTGTCATTCGGTTTGTATAATACGGCTGAAGAAATCGAGATTGTGGCAGCGACTTTAACTAAAGTGATTAGGTTATTTCAATAATGTCTGAATTACACGAATTATATCAAGAAGTCATTATCGATCATGGTAGAAGACCGCGCAATTTCGGTGTGACATCGACTGCTAACTGTGTGCTGGAAGGGTTTAATCCATTATGCGGTGATCGTTTGACGGTTTATTTAACTGAGGATAAGGGCGTGGTAACTGATGCGACCTTTCAGGGAACAGGTTGTGCAATCTCGATGGCCTCGGCTTCTTTGATGACGGAAGCGATTAAAGGAAAAACCCTAGATGAGGTGCAGAGAATTTTTCAGCGCTTTCATCAATTGGTGACAGGGGGTGAAACGGCAGAAGTGGAACAGTTAGGAAAATTATCCGTGCTGGCTGGTGTCGCTGCCTACCCAGCGCGCGTGAAGTGTGCCACTTTAGCTTGGCACACGATGATGAGTGCACTGAGGCATGAGTAACCTCTTCCACGAGGAGCGTTGTTAAGTTCTCACCCCTTTTTCAAAGGGGGTGAGGCTGGAAAGATACCACCCACTATCAACGAGAAAAATATGTCAACCAACCATTCAGAATCCATTATTTCAATAACCGATGATGCCCGCAATCACCTAAGACCTTTTTTAGCCGATTTAGGTGAAACTGCCGGCATCAGTATCGGTGTTAAAAAAACCGGCTGTTCTGGTTTTTCTTACTTAGTTGATGTGGCACGGCAACCACGCCCAGATGATATCTGCGCCACCATCAATCAGATACCGGTATTTTTAGCCGCAGATTGTGTGAATATCATCCGTGGCACAGTAATTAATTTTGTAGACAAAGGCAGCGGTCAAAGGCAATTAGTATTTGATAATCCTAACGCTAACGGCTTATGCGGTTGTGGCGAGAGTTTTACAATAAAAGCTGACACCTAGACAAATATTTTACTTTTCTGTGAGCGTTGATAGCCATCTGCGCCACAGCCTAGATAGGTAAACCATGACAGATCACACTATCATCATATTATCGCGCAACGTAGATGCGTTACTCATTCCCTCAGGCGCGCCTATTTATTTAACCGCCGGAACAGAGGTCACCATCACGCAAGAATTAGGTAATACCTTTACCGTCAATGTTTACGGAAATCTGGCACGTATTGATGGCAAAGATGCTGACGCTTTAGGTAGAGAAATTGCGCCGGCATTGGTGGAGCTGCCTGAAGGTATCACCTTGCAAGATCTGGTTTGGGAACGTCTCAAGACTTGTTACGATCCAGAAATCCCGGTGAATATAGTGGATCTGGGGCTGATTTATGATTGTAAAATTACTGAGAAAGACAATGGCGAACAGCATATCGCTATTAAAATGACATTGACAGCGCCAGGTTGTGGGATGGGGCCGGTTTTAGCTGAAGATGTGAAGCAAAAATTACTGGCGCTACCTAAAGTTAAAGAAGTCGACGTTGAATTAGTATTTGATCCGCCTTGGGATCGCAGCATGATGTCTGATGTTGCCAAGTTAGAGTTGGGGATGTTCTAGTAAGCGTGATAGTTCAGAGAGCATACTGCCATTACATATTGATAGAGATTCCTAAGCTATGTTACTGTGGACATACTCTATAAAAATTTCGAGTTTGTATGACCGCCCTTGATCCCAAAATTGGTTTTGTCAGCCTGGGTTGCCCCAAAGCACTGGTTGATTCAGAACGCATACTGACCCAGCTGCGCGCAGAGGGTTATCAAATTGTGCCGCAATACCAACAGGCCGACTTAGTCGTCGTTAATACCTGTGGATTTATCGATGAAGCAGTGACTGAGTCACTGGAAGCCATTGAAGAAGCCTTAGCTAAAAATGGCAAAGTCGTTGTTACTGGCTGCCTTGGTGCTAAAAGTGAATTAATCCGCAAACAACATCCTGATGTGCTGGCCATCACTGGTCCGCAGGATTACACTGCTGTGATGCAGGCCGTCCACACCCATCTACCACCCCCTGCTGACCCATTTACTAGCCTGGTTCCTCCCCAAGGCATCAAGCTCACACCACGCCATTATGCGTATTTAAAAATTTCCGAAGGCTGCAATCACAAATGCGCTTTCTGCATTATCCCATCTATGCGTGGTAAATTAGTTAGCCGTTCCATCGCTGAAGTGTTGAATGAGGCTGCATTATTAGTCAAAGCGGGCGTCAAGGAATTGCTGGTGATTTCTCAAGACACCAGCGCCTATGGTGTCGATGTAAAATACCGCACTGAAATTTGGCAGGGCAAAGCAGTCAAAACACGCATGACAGAATTGGCCGGTGCCTTAGCTGAATTTGGTATTTGGGTGCGTTTACATTATGTGTACCCTTATCCGCATGTGGACGAAGTGATTCCCTTAATGGCACAAGGCCAATTGCTACCTTATCTGGATATTCCATTTCAGCACGCCAGTCCCCGCATATTAAAATTAATGAAGCGCCCCGCCAGCAGTGAAAACAATTTGGCGCGTATCAAGGCTTGGCGTAAAATCTGCCCAGAAATTACCTTGCGCAGCACTTTTATTGTAGGTTTTCCTGGGGAGACGGAAGCAGAATTTGAGGAATTATTGGAATTTTTAACAGAAGCTGAATTAGACCGTGTGGGTTGTTTTCAATATTCACCGGTTGCAGGTGCCACCGCCAATGATTTGCCAGATCCAGTGCCAGACTCCCTTAAACAAGAGCGCTGGGAGCGTTTTATGCAAACGCAAGCCGAGATAAGCGCACGGCGTTTGCAGCGTAAAGTGGGTCAGACTTTACAAGTTTTAGTGGATGAAGTCGATGCTGAGGGGGCAATTGCTCGCAGTGCCGCTGATGCACCTGAAATTGATGGGAAAGTTTATATTCGTGATGCGACTAGACTTAAACCAGGTGACTTCGCGCAAGTGTTGATTGAAGAAGCAGATGCGTATGATTTATATGGTGTGTGCAGTTAGTTGGCATTGTAAATTTTTCTCCCCTACACAGGAAAAAGAGTAACTACTCCCCTTTTTTCAAAGGGGGTGAGTAATTACAAAAAAGAATAAATTCCCCGGAGTCCGCAATGGATACTCAAGAAATCGTTACCGAAAACACCTCTTCTTTTACTCTGCAAATGACAGCAGATTCCTTCTTGCCGCTTGCGGCAGATATCCACGAACAACGTATTCTTATCATCGATTTCGGTTCCCAATATACCCAGTTAATTGCCAGAAGAGTGCGCGAATGCGGTGTTTATTGCGAGATTATCGGAGCAGATACGGATGCATTTGATATAGCGATTGAGGGCACAACGCCAGATGGCATTATATTATCAGGTGGTCCAGAAACCGTAACCGCCAGCGATACGCCACGAGCGCCAGGCATTGTGTTTGAGCTGGGCTGTCCCGTATTGGGTATTTGCTATGGAATGCAGACCATGGCTGCGCAATTAGGGGGTGAAGTGGAATCTTCCACACAACGCGAATTTGGTTACGCGCAAGTCGAAGTACAAGGCCATTCTTCATTATTAAGCGGCATTGAGGATCATACCGGCGCGGGTCATGTGCCTTTGCTCGATGTCTGGATGAGTCATGGTGATAAAGTCATCACGTTGCCGCCGGGATTTAATTGTATCGCCAGTTCTAAAAATTCTCCTTTGGCAGGTATGGCCAATGAGGAGCGGCGTTTTTATGGATTGCAATTTCATCCTGAAGTCACGCATACCCGCCAGGGGATGCGAATTATTCATCGTTTTGTACATGATATTTGTGGTTGTACCGCATTATGGACACCAAAAAATATTGTTGAAGACCGTATTATGCAAATCCGTGAACAGGTGGGTGATGATAAGGTATTGCTGGGTTTATCAGGCGGTGTCGATTCAACGGTCGTTGCTGCGTTATTACATGAAGCCATAGGCGATCAATTAATTTGTGTGTTTGTCGATACTGGTTTGCTGCGCGCAGAAGAAGGCGATGAAGTGGTCAGTAATATCAGCGAACATTTTGGTATCCAGGTGATACGCGTCAATGCCGCCAAGCAATTTTTTGCTGCGCTCAAAGGTGTTAAAGATCCTGAGGATAAACGTCGCATTATCGGGCGTGAATTTATTCGCATTTTTGAGCAAGAAGCCGATAAACTGACCGATGTGCGTTGGTTAGCGCAAGGCACGATTTATCCTGATGTGATTGAATCGGCTGCGACTAAAACCGGTAAAGCCCAAGTGATTAAATCACACCATAATGTCGGTGGTTTACCGCAGCATATGCGCTTACCGTTGTTGGAACCCTTGCGTGAATTATTTAAAGATGAAGTGCGCACCATTGGTTTGGAATTGGGTATCCCTTATGATTTGGTTTATCGCCATCCTTTTCCTGGTCCAGGCCTTGGCGTGCGGATTTTAGGCGAGGTGAAATCGGAATATGTCAAAATTCTCCAGCATGCCGATGCTATTTTTATTCAAGAATTACGTGATGCCGACTTGTATCACAAAATCAGTCAGGCATTTGCCGTATTCTTGCCGGTTAAATCAGTAGGGGTGAAAGGAGATGCGCGCAAATATGAATATGTGATTGCATTACGCGCTGTAGAAACCTTGGATTTTATGACGGCGCATTGGTTTGAATTACCTTATGCGGTGTTACATAAAGTGTCACAACGCATCTTGAATGAAGTCGAAGGCGTATCGCGAGTGGTTTATGATGTTTCGGAAAAACCACCGGCGACGATTGAGTGGGAATGATGAGTGAAAAATTTCCTTACCCACCTTGCCTCCCCCTTATTTTTTGAACATGTGTGTCAACATTTTTCCTTGGGTACATTTTTGCAGTCAGAAGAAATTTCCAACGGCTTATTACACCATGTTTGGCGCATCCAAACGACCCAAGGGGAGTTTGCCGTCAAGCTTTTAAACAGCGCAATAAAAAAACTCCAAGGTCATAAAATCCTGGGCTACGATCAAAGTCAACACATTGCTGCCCAAATGCAAAAGCGTGGTATTCCTGCAGTGGGTGCTATTCCAGTTAAGGTGAATTCCAGGTTAAGTTATCTACTGAATACCGATTCCGGCCGCATTATGGTGCACCCTTGGGTAAATGGTCGAAATGACATTTCTATAACCAACTTACATGCAGCGGCGATAGGCCGCTTGCTTGGGCAAATTCATAATCTGCAATTATCCGCAGCGCAATTTGCTTCACCCCTGTGGGGTGTTTATTCCTCAGCACAATGGCGGCGTTTGTTGCATGAGATAAGTCAGGCGCAAATACCTGAATTAACATTTCTCGCTGAAAAACTTGATTGGTTGGTTGATTTAAGTGCAGAAGCACAACAAGCTTTTACCTTACTGAATTCAAATTTAATACTTAGCCATCGTGACTTAAATCCGAAAAATATTCTATGGCAGGATAACGCTGCTCCTTGGCTGATTGATTGGGAATATGCAGGTCCCATCAATCCGCAATTGGAACGATTCATTGTGGCGTGTAACTGGAGCAATATAACCACTCAAAATCCCAACAAAAATTTATTTCAGGAAGTGATGGCTGGCTATGCAAGCGAAGTTCAAAGCACTGCAAAAATCTTTCCTGAAAAAACTGTGCTGGCAGGTTATGCAGGTTATGTGTTGGACTGGATTATATTTAATTGTCGGCGCGCCATTAATATGCCGTTGCAAAGACCATCATCCATCGAAGAGGTTAGGGGGTCTTTGCGAGCGTTGGATAATGCAGACGCGTTTTGATACGAATTAAGGCACCGGATATATTTGGTATTGTACATTACACGTATTTGGTGCGCTCCGCCTGAGATTCCGCGATCAAGTCGCGGGATCTCAGGCGGAGCGCACCCAAGCTTAAGAGACATTCAGCCACTTCCCACAAGATAAGAGAGCCACCACTGCGAGAGTCAAAAGCCTATCAATTTCAAACCTCGATTTTTCCGCCCTTAACCGGTTATAATCCACAAATTTTCTTCCCCACTTTAAGGAGTATTGAATCTATGAGCTACGCTGACGTCCCCGCCGGTAAAACCCCCCCCGATGATATTTACGCCATTATTGAAATCCCCGCCCAAAGTTCCCCAGTCAAATATGAAATGGATAAAAAACTTGGCGTACTGCTGGTCGATCGTTTTCTAAGCACTGCCATGTTTTATCCCTACAACTACGGCTATGTCCCACAAACCCTGTCCGAAGATGGCGATCCCTTAGACATTATGGTGTTAACCCCATTGCCTTTAGTTCACGGCTCAGTCATACGCTGCCGTCCCGTGGGTATGTTGGCCATGACGGATGAAGCTGGCGTAGACACCAAAGTCTTAGCAGTACCGGTAGATAAACTCTGCGCTACCTATAAACATGTGAAATCAGTAGATGACTTGCCCCAGGAACAATTAGCAGCCATCGGCAACTTTTTTGAAAACTATAAAGCTTTAGAACCCGGAAAATGGGTAAAAGTGGAAGGTTGGAAAGGACTAAAAGCAGCGCAAGAAGAAATTGTCAGCAGTATAAAACGCTATCAAGCACAATATGAAAAAGTGAGTTGTTAAGATTTTCTTCTCACAATGATAATCCCGAAGCCTGACTTACCCCCTTTTTCAAAGGGGGTGAGAGAAGTATATATTTTATCTAACTTTTGAGAAGAACAGAGAAAACCCTATGAGCGCTTTTATTTTCCCCAATGAGCTACAAGAACAATCCCCATTACGCCTTGCTCTGACTCAGGCTTATCGTCAAGATGAAACCGAATGTTTGCAGGCGTTGATTACAGCAGCCGAGCTACCTGAACCTGTTCTGCAAAGTATCAGTGACACAGCACAGATGCTGGTCACCAAAGTGCGTGAACAGCGCATTGGCAAAGGTGGTCTGGATGCATTTATGTATCAATATGACCTGTCCAGCGAAGAAGGGATTGCCTTGATGTGTTTGGCGGAAGCGGCGCTACGTGTTCCTGATTCAGATACAAGGAATCGCTTAATCCAAGATAAAATCGCTTCAGCAAATTGGGAATCACACCGTGGCAAAAGTGATTCCTATTTCGTCAATGCCGCCAGCTGGGCATTAATGCTTACCGGTAAAATTATTAAGCCTGAAGAATCCAGCGAAGGATTTTTTGCCCCAGTATTAAAACGCCTTTTAAAGCGTACCAGCGAACCCGTCATCCGCAAAGCAGTTGCAGAAGCAATGCGGATTATGGGTAGTCAGTTTGTGATGGGGCGCAATATCAATGAAGCTTTAAACCGCTCTAAGAGTTTGGCTAAACAAGGCTACCGTTTTTCCTACGATATGCTGGGAGAGGCGGCACGCACTGCCGAAGATGCAGAACGTTATTTTCAATCCTACCAACAGGCCATTACTGCCATCGGTAAAGTCGCTAAAGGTCAGAGTCTGGAACAGGCGCCTGGGATTTCGGTTAAATTATCGGCATTGCATCCGCGCTATGAGTTTGCCCAGCGTGAACAAGTGCTGCCGCAATTGATTGAGCGCTTACACAGTTTAGCACTGCAAGCCAAAACTGCCGGTGTAGGATTCACTGTCGATGCGGAAGAAGCAGATCGTCTTGAGCTATCATTAGATATTATTGAAAAAGTCGCCACTTCCCCAGAATTAAAAGGTTGGGATGGCTTTGGCCTGGCAGTGCAAGCCTACCAAAAACGGGCGTTTTATTTGCTAGATTGGTTGGCGGATTTAGCCAAGCGTAACCAATGTCGCTTAATGGTACGTCTGGTCAAGGGTGCGTATTGGGATACCGAAATCAAAGACAGCCAAGTCAAAGGCTTATCCAGTTATCCTGTCTTTACCCGCAAGGTCAACACCGATTTGTCCTATCTGGCCTGCGCAAAAAAAATGATCGATTACGGTCATTTGTTTTATTGCCAATTTGCAACACACAATGCCTATACGGTAGCCGCTATATTAACCATGATGGGTAAACGGCGTGACTTTGAATTCCAATGTTTAAAAGGCATGGGCAATGCGCTGTATGATGAGATTGTGCCTAAAGATAAACTGGGTATCCCGTGCCGAGTGTATGCGCCTGTCGGTCGACATGAGGATTTATTGCCATATTTAGTCAGACGCTTACTGGAAAATGGCGCCAATTCTTCTTTCGTCAATCGGATTGTCGATGAAAATACTCCAATTGCTGAATTGATTGCTCACCCGGTTATCAAAGTTAAACAGCTTAAAAGCACGCCGCATCCGCGCATCCCGTTGCCGGCAGATATCTATATGCCGGAACGTCAGAACTCCCAAGGCGTTGATTTTACCGATCATCGGCAATTGCAGGATTTAGCACAAGCGATGACTTTATCGCTTAATCATTTTTGGTATGCCATGCCCACCTGCAATCGTAAAGCAGGTCCTGTACGAGAATTAAAGGGCGGCCGAGATGTTACCGATCCCAGCGACCGTAAGCAGGTGATAGGCACAGTGGTTCATGCGACCCGGGAGGATTTAGAAACCTCTTTAATTCGCGCAAAATTAGCCGCCAATAGCTGGAGCCATCAAACAGTACATGAGCGGGCTGCCTGTCTAGATCGTTTAGCGGTATTGGTAGAAGACAACCGCTCAGAATTGATGGCACTTTTGGTACGCGAAGCGGGTAAAACCTTGCCGGATGCCTTGGGTGAAGTGCGTGAAACGGTAGATTATTGCCGTTATTATGCAGCATGCGCACGCCAACATTTAGCACCTAAAACGCTGGCCAGTCCAACTGGAGAATTCAACCAGTTACAATTTCATGGCCGCGGCGTGTTTTTATGCATCAGCCCGTGGAATTTCCCATTGGCTATTTTTTCAGGGCAAGTATTGGCAGCATTAGTTGCCGGTAATTGTGTGTTGGCTAAACCGGCTGAGCAAACTTCATTGATCGCTGCGCGCATGGTGGAGCTAATGCATGAGGCGGGTATTCCTACGCATGTGGTGCAATTACTGCCAGGCAAGGGTTCAGTCATCGGTGCAGCTGCTGTAGCCGATTCCCGCATTGCCGGCGTGATGTTTACCGGCTCCACAGAAACTGCCCGCGGTATCAATCAAACCTTAGCTAACCGCGAAGGTCCCATCGTACCATTTATCGCCGAAACTGGTGGCCAGAATGCCATGATCGCAGATACTACGGCTTTACCTGAGCAGTTGGTAATGGATGTGGTGATGTCGGCATTCAACAGCGCTGGACAGCGTTGTTCAGCATTGCGGGTATTGTTTTTACAGTCTGAAACGGCGGATCATGTGATTCACATGTTGAAGGGAGCAATGGCCGAATTGAAAATAGGTAATCCTTCCTGGCTAAACACGGATATTGGTCCGGTGATTGATGACGCGGCTAGGATGACATTGGCGGAGCACGCCAGCCTTATGCAAAAAGAGGGTAAGTTAATTGCTGAAGTTCCTTTAGGCAATCAAACCGGACAGGGTACATTCTTTGCCCCCTGTGCTTTTGAAATCCCCAGTCTGTCTTTATTAACCCGAGAAGTTTTCGGCCCCATTTTGCATGTTATCCGCTATAAAAGCTGTGATTTGGATAAGGTGATTCATGCAATTAATGCGACCGGCTACGGTTTGACTTTGGGTATCCACAGCCGTATCAATGCCACTGCAGAATACATTCAACGTCGCACCCATGTGGGTAATACTTATGTCAATCGCAATATGATAGGTGCGGTGGTTGGCGTGCAACCCTTTGGCGGCGAAGGTTTATCCGGAACTGGACCTAAAGCCGGTGGCCCCAATTATCTGCAACGTTTATGCCACGAACGCTCTTTAGCTGTGAATACTTCTGCGGCTGGGGGTAATGCTTCTTTGATGTCGATTGGGGAGTGATGGATTTTGAAGCTTGGCAATGTTCAATAGAAGAGCAAGCCGAGCTTTAAGCCATCCGCCTGAGATTCCGCGATCAAGTCGCGGGATGACGTAGCCGAAGTGGATAGCAGAGGCTATCCCAAAAGCTCTGTCAATATTTTAGTTCCAAACAGAAAATACAGTATTTCATATTTTCTTAATAATATGAGCACATAATAATTTTATTAATTATTAGTTATTATTTGGTGAATATGATGAGTCAGATTAAACAGCCGAAAAAGAATCTCGGACTTGATCAGGGTGAGAAAAAAAATACCAGGTGGGACTGGTTTGGAAAGCCTAAAATTCCACAAACTATTGGCGCCGATCAGCATGGGGAAGAGGTAAAAATTAAAAGCCTCTGGCTTGAAAAACCTCAGCCTTTAACTAAAACAATTGAACTAATGGTGTCGGAAGATACTCCAGGAAGATTGTCTAGTCGCTTAAATCAATTTCGAGGACTCCCTACAGATAACCCTTTGTTTTCTGCAAAAATTGCATTAATGGTATTAGCATCATTATTAGATAGTAAAAATATTAAAAATGAATCACATGCAGTTAAGAAGATTTCAATACTCATGGAAGAAATAATACATAAAGGGACTTGGGGTGAAATTGAACAATTAAAAGAATTTTTACAGAATTATGGTTCGGCTAGTAAAGATCATTCTAAACCACTGGTTAGTGCATTAAAGGATTCGTCTTCGCCATTATTAAAATTAGATGATTATTTTTTTAGTTGGCGCAAACAAAAAGAACTCCAAACAACTGCAGGGTTAGATGACTATAAGCAAAAAAATCCACAATATAAAATGGGGTGGTGGTTCAAGATTAGTCAGCTCTTATCACATATTCTATTAGCTTTGGATACTGAAAACCCGAAGAAAAATCAAGCTCTGTTGGAACTGGCTGAAACATTAGGTATGCTCCAAGTAAAAGTAGTGAGTTCAAAAGATTTTAAAAAAATCTCAGCATATGACTCTAAATATTTGAATATACATGCCAACTCAATGAATGATGATGAGGATGAAGTCCCCCCACTTCCAAAAATTTCAAGTGCTGCCTTCCCCCAATATCTAACAGGATTGCGGGAGGCTTGTTCTAATCTCATAACTAGGCAGCATCAAGATTTAACAGCAGAGGAATTAGAGAAAATAAGGTTGTTGCCGACAGTACTTATAAAGCTGATCCAGGATTATATCAAATTCGAAAAAGATGGTGTAAAAGATACTGATCTGGAGGCTTTAGCGGTTATAGAGCCTAGGCGATTTTTTTAATATATGGATCTATAGCAATTTAGACCCGTATCCGGGTTGCTTTTATTTCTTCAGCAATTCCATTCCATTGCACGGCAATGACCGACTAGCGTCTCAAAGCTTGTTATTTGAGGATTAAAAACGCGAATTTAAAAAAAGATTCATGGCGCCCCGGGCAGGATTCGAACCTGCGACCTATCCCTTAGGAGGGGATCGCGCTATCCTCTGTGCCACCGGGGCGCACGCTTTTCAATATATTTCATTTGACTGCGTATGTAAATCATACCAAAATGCACCCCTGGCTTTTTCCAAACCCTCCCTAAATTCCGCCTGGAACAGGCAAAATGTCTGAGAATGGCGTTAGCAGAGAGTTTATCTATCCAAAGTCATAAAGCGAGAGTGGCGGAACTGGTAGACGCGCTGGATTTAGGTTCCAGTGGGGCAACCCGTGAGAGTTCGAGTCTCTCCTTTCGCACCAAAATTCAAGAAATTAGCATCCATTTAGAGGTTACACATGCAAGTCACTGTAGAAGTATTACCCGGTTTAGAACGAAAAGTAGTAGTCAAAGTACCTGGAAGCGGGGTGCAAAGCGAAATTGAAAAACGTTTAAAAGATTTAGCGCCCAAGGTCAAAATTGATGGCTTTAGGCCAGGAAAAGTGCCGTTTAATATCGTACGTCAGCGTTTTGAAGATTCTGTACGCCGTGAAGTCGTCTCCGAAGTGATTGGCTCTTCCTATCAGGAAGCCATCCAACAGGAAAAATTAACCCCCGCTGGACTGCCGAAAATAGATTTAGCGACCGTTATTCCGGGTCAGGCATTGGAATTTGAAGCCACATTTGAAATCTATCCCACCATCGCACTGAAAGAATTGCAAGATGTTGAAATAGAAACCGTCAAAGTCAACATTGATGAAAATGATGTCGATCAAATGCTGGAAAAACTACGTAACCAACAAGCTGAATGGGTAGAAACTACCGAGCCTGCGGAAAAAGGCAACCGCGTACTCATCGATTTTGAAAGCACCCTGGATGGCAAGTCATTTGAGGGTGGGACAGGTAAGGACGTCACGGTGCAGCTGGGTACAGGCGCTGCAATTCCTGACTTTGAAAATGCCTTGCTAGGTACAGCAGCCGGGCAGGAAAACATCACCTTTACCATCCAATTCCCAGTTAATTATCATCGTAAGGATTTGGCAGGCAAATCTTCTGCTGTCACTGCAAAAGTTCATAAGGTGCTGGTTGCTAAGCTGCCGGAAGTCGATGAAGAATTTGCTAAAAAATTGGGAGTGGCGGATGGTAACATCGAACAGTTACGCAAAGAAATCCGCGATAACCTACAGCGTGAGCTAGATTACAACGTTAAAAACCAACTCAAAGGCCAGGTGTTAACAAAATTGCTTGAGTTAAATCCTGTAGAATTGCCTAAAGTGCTGGTAAATGAAGAAATCAAGAATTTACAGAAGCAAGAGCGTGAGGCTGGCAAACACCATGCGCATGACCACGATCATGACCATGAATGCGATCATGACCACGATCACGATCATGACCATGAGCATAGTGAAGATCATGCACATTCTGAGAACAAAACACAGTTTGAGCAAATGGCGAAGCAGCGTGTAGGATTAGGCTTATTATTCGGAGAAATCATCCGCAATCACCAGCTTAAAGTCGATTCCGCCCAGGTTCAAGCTAGACTGGAGCAAATAGCTGCCCCTTATAAAGATCCACAGCAGGTGGTTGCTTGGTATCGTAACAATAAAGAGCAGATGGCACAAATAGAAGCCTCGGTCATTGAAGACCAGATTGTGGATATCCTCACGAAACAAGTCAAACTGAAAGAAACTGTCAAAACTTACCGTGAACTGGTAGGCCAACAACAAGCAGCAGGGAATGCAAACCTATGATAATTGAAAATAAACATCTTGGCGCCTTATCCACTCAGGCGCAATTGGTGCCAATGGTTGTCGAGCAAACCGCTCGTGGCGAGCGCGCTTACGATATCTATTCGCGCTTATTAAAAGACCGCGTGGTGTTTTTGGTCGGTGAAATTGAGACCCATATGGCGAATCTGGTAGTGGCACAATTATTATTTCTGGAAGGAGAAAATCCTGACAAAGAGATTTCTCTGTATATTAATTCCCCAGGCGGTTCTGTCAGTGCAGCTTTATCTATTTATGATACCATGCAGTTTATTAAACCGGACGTCAGCACGTTATGTATCGGTCAAGCAGCGAGTGCGGGGGCGTTGTTATTAGCTTCCGGCGCAGCCAAGAAACGCTATTGCCTGCCACACTCCACGGTGATGATCCACCAAGTGTTGGGTGGTTTCCAAGGGCAGGGAACTGATATAGAAATCCATGCTCGTGAGACTTTACGCATTGGGGCGTTGATAAATCAGATTTTAGCTAAGCATACTGGCCGAACCCTGGATGAGCTTAAAAAAGACACTGATCGAGATAATTTCATGGAGCCGTCTAAAGCTGTGGAATATGGGTTGGTGGATGAGGTACTTGAGAAGCGTAAATAATGGTTTATGGCTGCCTGTCGCCCTCATATCATTAACCAAAGTAGGCACCTCCCTTCTCCCACAAGGGGAGAAGGAAGGCGTCTATTTGTGGATAATGAGAGAGGGTGAGAGTTGTCTCAAAAATTTCCCATGTTCAGTGGGAAAAACTCCCCAAAACAGCCCAAAATGCCTATATTATGCAAATATTTTCACTTGAACCCCTGTTGTCCATTGAAATCCCACGAATACCACCCCATTATGTACTATAATGGTTGCATTCTAAGCATTTTTTGGCCGAATCGCGCTATTCGCACACCTTGATTCTATTTAACTGGGGGGACTGAACCATGACTAACAAAGAAAAAATGCCCAGCTGCTCTTTCTGTGGAAAATCCAAAAAAGAGGTGCAAAAACTCATTTCAGGTCCTTCAGTTTTCGTCTGCAATGAATGCGTGAAGCTTTGCAATGACATTATCCGTGAAGAAGAAGAGGCCAGTGCGGTTCCTGAGAGTCAAACCAAGCTACCAACCCCAGTTGAAATCAAAGACTTCCTGGATGAATACGTCATCGGCCAGAATGATGCCAAAAAAGCCTTAGCCGTTGCGGTATACAACCATTACAAACGTCTGTACAGCCGCATAAACAGCGATGATGTCGAATTGGGAAAAAGCAATATTTTGCTCATAGGCTCAACTGGTAGCGGTAAAACCTTATTGGCCGAGACATTAGCTAAATTCTTAAACGTGCCCTTCGCCATTGCTGATGCTACTACCCTTACCGAAGCCGGTTACGTAGGCGAAGACGTAGAGAACATTATTCATAAGCTACTGCAAAGCTGTAATTACAAAGTAGAAAAAGCCCAGACGGGTATTATCTATATCGATGAAATCGATAAAATTTCCCGCAAATCTGAGAACCCTTCCATTACCCGCGATGTTTCAGGTGAGGGCGTACAACAGGCGCTCTTGAAATTAATCGAAGGTACGGTCGCTGCCATCCCGCCGCATGGTGGGCGCAAACACCCGCAACAGGAATTTTTACAGGTCAACACTGCGAGCATTTTATTTATTTGTGGTGGCGCTTTCGCTGATTTAGAACGTATTATTCGTGCGCGCACTGAAAAGAGCGGTATTGGTTTTTCTGCTGAAGTCCGCAGCAAAGATGACAAACGCGCTATCAGTGAAATATTGCGTCAAGTTGAGCCTGAGGACTTAATTAAATTTGGGCTCATTCCTGAATTTGTCGGTCGTTTGCCAGTGGTATCAACGCTAGAAGATTTGGATGAAGAGCATTTAGTGCGCATATTGACCGAACCTAAGAACGCCTTAACTAAGCAATACGCGAAACTGTTTCAGATGGAAGGTGTTGAACTTGAGTTCACCGACACCGCCTTACGTGCGATCGCTCAAAAAGCCATGACGCGAAAATCGGGTGCTAGAGGGTTGCGTTCTATTTTAGAACATGTCTTGCTAGATATTATGTATAAACTGCCTTCGATGAAGCATGTGGCCAAAGTCATTATTGATGAGCCTGTGATTAGCGGTGAGTCAGAACCTACACTGATTTCTAAAGAGGATGAACCGACGCAGGCGGCATGATTTTGCATTCCTTCGACCAATTCTCCTTCTCCCACAAGAGGCATAGGTGTTAGGTTAAGCACTGTAGTCCCCTCTCCCACAAGGGGAGAGGGGACTACAGTGCTTAACCAGATGCCTATGCCCATAAGAGGAGAAAGAGAGTATGACTCAATAAATAAAATATCGGAACTTTCCCCACATGAACAAGATTTCTGAAATGACTCTTCCCGTCTTACCATTGCGTGATGTCGTTGTCTATCCGCACATGGTGATCCCACTATTTGTTGGCCGACAAAAATCAGTAAAAGCCCTGAAAGCTGCCATGGCAGATAGCAAACAGGTTTATCTCATTGCGCAAAAAGATGCCACCTTAGAAAATCCGCAGATCACTGATTTTTATCCCATTGGCACCGTTGCCACCATTTTACAATTACTCGAATTACCCGATGGCACCATCAAAGTACTAGTTGAAGGCAATAGCCGCAGTCGTACCAAAGAATTCCGCGAAGGAGAAGAATATTTCACTGCCGTCGTTGAATTGATCTCTGATGAAGAAAGTGACAAAGGCGCTGAAATGGAAGTTTTGGCGCGTTCTATTCTGTCGCAATTTGATCAATATATTAAATTAAACAAGAAAATTCCGCCGGAAATCCTAACTACTTTGGCTGGTGTTGAGGATTTAGGTCGCATGGCTGACACCGTAGCTGCTCACATGTCGCTTAAAGTGGAAGACAAACAAAAGATACTTGAAAAAGCCAATACCTTTGAACGCATGGAGTTAGTTTCTAGCTTGCTTGAAGGTGAAATTGAATTGCTGCAAATGGAAAAAAAGATCCAGTCGCGTGTGAAAAAACAAATGGAAAAAAGCCAGCGCGAATATTATTTGAATGAAAAAATGAAGGCCATTCAAAAAGAGCTGGGCGAACTGGAAGAAGGGGGTACCACTGAAGAGCAATTAAAAGCTAAGATTGAAAAATCCGGCATGACCCAGGAAGCCAAAGAAAAAGCCCTGGCTGAACTCAATAAATTAAAAATGATGCCACCCATGTCGGCTGAGGCCACAGTTTGCAGAAACTATTTGGATTGGCTATTAGCCGTACCCTGGAAAAAACGCAGCAAGGTCAGCCGTGATTTAGTGAAAGCGCAGAAAGTATTAGACAAAGATCACTATGGTTTAGAAAAAGTCAAAGAACGTATTATCGAGTTTTTAGCAGTACAGACGCGCGTCAAAAAAGTCAAAGGTCCTATTTTGTGCTTGGTAGGTCCTCCGGGTGTCGGCAAAACTTCTTTAGGACAATCCATTGCCAATGCGACTGGACGCGAATTTATTCGTATGTCATTGGGTGGCATTCGTGATGAGGCTGAGATTCGTGGCCATCGTCGTACCTATATTGGTTCCATGCCAGGACGCATCATTCAAAAATTATCGAAAGTGAAAGTACGCAATCCGCTGTTCATGCTGGATGAAGTGGATAAAATGGCCATGGATTTTCGGGGTGATCCCGCCGCAGCGTTGCTGGAAGTGTTAGATCCTGAACAAAATCATGCGTTCAACGATCATTACTTAGAAGTCGACTATGATTTATCTGACGTCATGTTTATCGCTACTGCGAATTCTCTGAATATTCCTCCGGCATTACTGGATCGTATGGAAATTATTCGGATTCCAGGTTACACCGAAGACGAAAAACTCAGCATTGCCTTGCGTTACTTAATACCCAAGCAGATCAAGGAATCCGGTCTGAAATCTGCTGAAATCAAAATTCTTCAGGGTGCGGTGCGTGATATTGTGCGCCATTATACCCGCGAGGCTGGGGTGAGAAATTTAGAGCGAGAAATTTCAAAAATTTGCCGCAAAGTCGTTAAATCGGTACTTATTAAACCTACGAAAAAACAAACGACAATCACTCCACGTAATCTTGAACATTACCTGGGCGTGATTAAATTCCGTCATGGTTTAGCTGAGCAGCATGACCAAGTTGGGCAAGTCACAGGTTTGGCTTGGACTGAAGTGGGTGGTGAATTATTAAAAATCGAAGCGACCATTATGCCAGGTAAAGGGAAATCCACTTATACCGGCAGCCTAGGCAGTGTTATGCAAGAATCCATCCAGGCTGCTGTGACCGTGGTGCGCAGTCGTGCGCGTATTTTGGGTATAGCAGAAGATTTTTATCAGGAAAAAGATATCCATATCCATGTGCCTGAGGGTGCCACGCCAAAAGATGGCCCCAGTGCCGGCGTCGGTATGTGTACTGCCTTGGTATCTGCATTAACTGGCATTCCGGTTAAAGCCGATGTTGCGATGACGGGAGAAATCACGCTGCGCGGCGAAGTGCTACCCATTGGTGGTTTGAAGGAAAAATTACTGGCTGCTTTGAGCGGAGGGATCAAAACCGTTATCATTCCGCAAGAAAATCAGAAGGACTTAAAAGAGATTCCGAAAAATATCACCGAAGGATTGGACATTCGGCCGGTGCGCTGGATAGATCAAGTATTGGGGATGGCTTTGCAGCATATGCCACAGCCTTTACAGGATGAAGCGGGCGGACAGGAAGTGTTGGTGGTCAGCGGTATTAAGCGTAAACGTAAAGATGACCAGATAAGCACGCATTGAAATTTTTCTCTGGGCACTATATTTGTTTAGCACTGTATCCCCTATCCCTTCTTCCCTGGTGGGCTAGGGTATGCACATATCTCTCATAAGCTTCCACGCTAAGGATTAGCGCTGTAACTCCCTCTCCCGCGAGAGGGGTTTGAAAGAACTCTAAACACATTCGCGGGAGAGGGAGTTACAGTGCTAAAGGGAGAGGGAATATAGTGCTAAGGGGGGAAGAAATACAGTACTGAAAAGGAACACAGAGCTCACCAGGAGAAAGGATTTAATCCCCGCTCAAAAAAATTCACAACCAACCTCACCAGTCAATCACCATGCCAACAATCAACCCCACCACAGAAACCCAAACCCCTGAAAATCTAGTCCGCTCCATGCTCGATCAGGCGAAACAAGCCGGAGTCACACAGGCAGAAGCCACCTTCCGCAATGAAGCAGGTTTTTCAGTCACAGTACGCAAGGGTGCTGTTGAGACCTTGGAACACCATCGCGCTAAAGGATTGAGTTTAACCGTCTATTTTGGTCATTGTTCAGGCAGTGCTGTCACCTCCGACCTAACACCCAGTGCATTACGTACTACCCTGGAAAAAGCGTGTAGTATCGCCCGCTTTACCGGCAACGATCCCTGCTCAGGATTAGCTGATGCCGAACTAATGGCCTACAACTATCCTGACCTTGATTTATTTCATGAATGGAATATCACCCCCGAACAGGGTATTGAAATAGCCACAGAATGTGAATCCCTAGCGCGCGGTTATGACAAACGCATTACCAATTCCGAAGGCGCCACTGTCAATACCTTTGCCCATAAAGAAATTTATGGAAACAGCCATGGTTTCTTAGGTGTATCCAATACCACTTATCACTCAGTGAGCTGCGCCTTGATCGCCCAGCATGGCCATGATATGCAAAGCGACTCAGACTACACTTGTGCGCGGGATCCAGAAGATTTACTCCCTATTTCAACAGTTGCTAAAAATGCAGCAGAGCGTACTGTTAAACGCCTAGATGCTCGCCGCTTATCTACCCGCAGTGCACCAGTCATTTTTCGTGCTGATGTAGCACGTGGCTTACTTTCCCATTTTTTAGGTGCAATCAGTGGCTCTAATTTGTATCGTAAATCTTCTTTTTTAGTCGATCAGTTAGGAAAACAAGTATTTCCGACGCAAGTGAGCATTGTCGAGCGACCGCATCTACTGAAAGCCCTCGGCAGCGCTGCCTTTGATGATGAAGGGGTTGCCACTTGTGAACGAGAAATCGTCAAAGAAGGTTTATTACAAGGTTATTTATTAGGCAGCTATTCCGCACGGAAATTAGGCATGAAAACCACAGGTAATGCCGGTGGCGCGCATAATGTGTTTATTAATACCTGCGATCAGGATCTAGCGGGTTTGTTGAAAGAGATGCAAACGGGTCTTTTGGTCACCGATCTGATGGGGCAGGGCGTGCATATGGTGACGGGTGATTATTCACGTGGGGCTTTTGGCTATTGGGTAGAAAATGGCGAAATCCAATATCCAGTACAGGAAATTACCATTGCCGGTAATTTAAAAGACATGTTTTCGAAATTAGTTGCCGTGGGTCATGATATTGATAACCGCGGTAATATCCATACCGGTTCTATTTGGATCGATTCTATGATGATCGCTGGGGAATAGTGATTTTCTATATCAGCCCTAACATTTTTCCTTCTCCCATCCCACAAGGGGATTCCCTTCGGTCACAGACGGGAGAAGGAAAAAGGTTATGGCTGTAAGAGGAGCTTTCTCGAGTTTGCCGTATTAAGCATTTCCTGTTACTCTTCCGTTTCCATAAAAAATAGGAGTATTTCCGTTGATTCAACGTACTTTATCTATTATTAAACCCGATGCCGTCGCTAAAAATGTGATTGGTGAGATTAACCGCCGTTTTGAGCAAGCAGGCTTAAAAATTGCCGCAGCTAGAATGTTGCAACTCAGTAAAAATCAGGCTGAAGAATTTTATGGTGTACATAAAGCGCGTCCATTCTTTAACGATTTAGTACAGTTCATTAGTTCAGGTCCCGTATTGGTGCAAGTACTGGAAGGGGATAATGCAATCGTTAAAAACCGCGATCTGATGGGAGCGACTAATCCTAAAGATGCCGCACCTGGCACTATCCGCGCTGACTTTGCTGATTCCATTGATGAAAATGCCGTTCACGGTTCAGATGCGCCTGAAACCGCCGCCTGGGAAATCAGCTTCTTTTTTAAACCGGAAGAGATTTTCAGCCGTTAATGGAAACAAAACCGCAAAAAATTAATCTCCTAAATTTCGATCGCGCAGCCATGGCGCGCTTTTTTGCAGAAGATTTAGCTGAAAAACCCTTTCGTGGCGATCAAATACTCAAGTGGGTGCATCAGGCTGGTGTGACGGATTTTGACGCCATGACAAATATCAGCAAGAGCTTGCGTCAAAAATTACACGAACGCGCCTATGTGCAGCTGCCACTTTCCATAATCTGGGAGAAAGTTTCAGAAGATGGCACGCACAAATGGCTGTTACGCCTGGAAGAGGGTAACTCCGTGGAGATGGTATTTATCCCAGAAGCACGCCGTGGCACCTTGTGCGTGTCTTCCCAGGTGGGTTGCGCCCTGGATTGCAGTTTTTGTTCCACCGGCAAGCAGGGTTTCAGTCGCAATTTAACTGTCGCGGAAATTATTGGCCAATTATGGATTGCCGTACGCCGTTTGGCGGCCTATGGCAAAAAAGGCGAGCGACCGGTCATCACCAATGTGGTGATGATGGGTATGGGTGAGCCCTTGTTAAATTTTGACAATGTGGTATCAGCCATGAGCTTGATGATGGAAGATCTGGCTTACGGCCTTTCCAAACACCGGGTCACTTTAAGCACTTCTGGCGTTATTCCGGCCATGCAACGTTTAAAAGACGTGAGTGAAGCCGCTCTAGCCGTGTCATTGCATGCGCCCAATGATTTGCTGCGTAATACTTTAGTGCCGCTGAATAAAAAATACCCGCTGCAAGAGCTGATGCAAGCGTGTCGTGATTACTTTAAAAATCAACCCAAACGGGTTGTGACATTTGAATATGTGATGCTCAAAGGTATCAATGACACCCCAGAGCTTGCTCGGCAGCTTGCGGATTTATTGCGCAATGTACCGTGTAAACTGAATTTAATTCCCTTTAATCCCTTTCCCCTTACGGAATACCAGTGCTCTTCTTTTGAAGTGATTCGGGAGTTTCAGAGTCTATTGCAGAAAAGTGGCATTCACGTAACCATACGCAAAACGCGCGGCGACGATATCGACGCGGCCTGTGGTCAACTGGTGGGTAAATTTCAAGATCGTACGCGGCGCAATGATCGTTGGTTGAAAAAGCGGCTTTTGATTCCGGTAGTGGTCGCCAGCGACTAGCTACAGTATGAAATTTCTTAATCTGGGGGTGAACATTTGTCAAGACTCGTTTAAAATGCCCCCTTTGGATTGCCCATATAACTGGAAGAGTTGAGGAGTAAAGCATTATGACAGACCGAGAGGGTGTTGAATTTTCTGCAACCACCGCCAGCAGGCTAGAAGGTCCAGGAGCCTACCTGCGTAAAATCCGTGAAGAAAAAAAAATCGAATTAGATGAGATGGCCAAACAACTACGGTTTACACCGCAGCGTTTGGTGCAGCTTGAAAATGATGACTACAGTACCATGGGTTCCTCCACCTTTGCGCGAGGTTATCTGCGTACTTATGCGCGATTGCTTGGCATGTCTGAAACTGAAGTTGGACAAACTGTAGCGTTATTTGACTCTCAGGGTCTAAAGGTCAATATCCGCTCTAATACACCCCAGCTTATCCATGAGAAAATGGCGCATTCCAACCACAAATTCATGCGTGGTTTTAGTTTGTTAGTGATATTAATTGTGGTGATACTGGCCGGATTTTGGTGGCATAACCGCAATTCAGCTGCGGATAAAATGACTTCAGACAGTCCCAGCGGCAGCTCTCAAGAGGCCGTAGGCGTCAATCCTAACCCGCCGCCTGTGACCAATAGTGCGCTTGAACATCCTATTCCATTAACGACAACACCTCCTGGAGATAATGGTGCAACGCCGCCTGCATCAGCAGCCGCAGCGACAGAGCAACCTCAAGCGACTGATGCACCGTCCAATCCATCGGTTAAGCCGGCTAAAAATACACGCAGCAGGAGATTGTCTCAGGCGCAAGCAAACCAGAGTGATGAATAACAGATAAGCTTTTTCTCACCCGAATGGATTATCATTTCCTGGTAGTGTAACCGTAGTTATCTTGGACGATCTTTCCCAGCTTCTTTTTTTGGAACATTGTTAAATAAATTTCTAATCTTTCACCTTCTTCCCTTGCGGGAGAAGGTGCCTTCTTACAGCCTTGGCTTTTTTCCTTCTCCCGTCTGTGACCGAAGGGAATCCCCTTGTGGGATGGGAGAAGGTGCCCTCTTACAGCCTTGGCTTTTTTCCTTCTCCCCTTGTGGGAGAAGGGAGAAGGTATTAAAACTATTAGAGAGGTAAAACCCTTGCCACAAAATATCCAAGCCATTCGTGGTATGCGCGATATATTACCCCTGGAAAACCGCTACTGGCGCCACCTGGAGAATTGTCTGCTCGACGTCGCAGCTGCTTATGGTTATCAAGAAATACGCCTGCCGTTGCTAGAGCAAACAGCCTTATTCGAACGCAGCATAGGCGGAGCCACCGATATCGTTGAAAAAGAAATGTATACCTTCGCCGATCGCAATGGTGACAGCCTGACATTGCGTCCTGAAGGCACGGCCGGTTGTGTACGTGCGTGTATTGAACATGGTTTACTCTATAATCAAATTCAACGCCTATGGTATTGGGGGCCCATGTTTCGGCATGAACGACCGCAAAAAGGTCGCTATCGCCAATTCTACCAGTTTGGTGTGGAAGCCTATGGTATGCCAGGTCCCGATATAGACGCCGAAATCATTTTCATGAGCGCCAGAATATTGGATTTGCTAAATCTACGGGGTAGTTTGACCCTACAACTGAATTCTTTAGGTTCGCAAGCAGCGCGTGCTAGCTACCGTGAACAATTGGTTGCTTACTTTTCTGCCCATCATGACCAATTAGATGAAGATAGCCGCCGCCGTCTGTCCACTAATCCGCTACGTATTCTCGATAGCAAAAACCCTACAATCCAGACATTAATCGCCGCTGCCCCCTTGTTGACGGAATGCTTGGATGATGTTTCCGCACAGCATTTTGCCAAGCTGTGTGATTTACTGGATACCGCGGGCATTGCCTATCAAATCAATCCGCGTCTCGTCAGAGGGCTCGATTATTATGGTGGCTTAGTGTTTGAATGGACCACCGAGGAATTGGGTGCGCAAAGTGCGGTATGTTCTGGCGGTCGTTATGATGTATTAGTTGAATTGCTAGGCGGCAAACCAACGCCTGCAGTTGGTTTTGCTTTAGGTATGGAGCGGATGGTTGCTCTTTTAGAAACGCGCTTGCAATTGGCTGATTCAGTCAATGCTTATTTGATTTTGGTGGGTCAAATGGCGGAAGAACAGGGGTTAATTTTAGCGGAACAATGGCGGCGAGAATTGCCGGGATTGCATTTACAAGTCAATTGCGGTGGTGGTAGTTTTAAAAACCAATTTAAGCGTGCTGATAAAAGCGGTGCGAAGTTTGCGTTTATTTTAGGACAAGATGAAATCGAGTCACAAACGGTTTCAGTAAAATTTTTGCGCGAAGAGCGTCCGCAGTTAATTGTGCCTATATCGGATATGCAACAGTTTTGGCAGACACAACGCTAAATACTTCTGGAGAACAACATGCAAGAATACAACAACGATCAAGAACAATGGGAAGCGATAAAAACCTGGTGGAAAGCCAATGGTATGCAATTGGTCGCGGTAATTGTTCTAGGATTAGTTATCAGTTTTGGTTATCAGTTTTGGCAGCAGCATAAAGCACAGCAGGCTGAAAAAGCTTCGTTTTTATATGACCAGATGTTGGCAGGCTATGCGAATGGAAGTATGAAATTATTTGCTGATCTGGCTAAAGAATTGGAAGATAATTTCAGTGCAACCCCTTATGCAGGAATAGCGGCCTTATTTGAAGCTAAAATTGCTGCAGAAAAAGGTAATTCTGCGGGAGCTTTGCAAAAACTACAGTGGGCAATGGATCATGCACGTGGCGATTCATTCCGCCAGATTGCCAGATTGCGTGCGGCGCGTATATTATTGGCACAACAAAAACCCGATGCAGCACTTTCGCTATTGCAAAAAGTGGATAATAAAGGTTACTTACCTGCGATTAATTTGGTAAAAGGCGATATTTATTTAGCGCAAAGTAAAATGGCTGATGCCCGTACGGCTTATCAGGCGGCTTTGCAGGCAATACCTGCTGACCAGCCATTGCATGCAGATTTACAAATGCGAATTATCCAGCTGCCCTCTTAAAGCCTTAGCTTTTTTACAAAAAATTATCAGGAATCTATCATGTTAAAACACCTAAAAACAGCATGCCTCCTATTAGCTTTGTTAACCCTAGTAGCTTGCAGTGGAAAAAAAGAAGTGGTCATGCCGCTGCAAGAATTCACCCCAGTCTTCCCAGTACAAGAAATTTGGTCAACGCAAACTGGAAAAGGTGTCAAAAAAGAATATCTTAAACTCTCTCCAGCCTTGGTCGGAAACCAGATCTACACTTCGAGCTATTCCGGCCGCGTTACTGCAATTGATGCCAGCACTGGAAGAGTCATCTGGCAAGTCAATACGAAACAAAATTTAACGACAGGTGTCAGTGTAGATGGCGGTGCAGTTTACGTTGGCACTGAAAAAGGTCAGGTATTAGCTTTGAGCCGTTCTAATGGCGCTAAATTATGGAGTACTTTACTCAGTAATGAAATATTGGCTAACCCCAATGCTCAATCTCCTTATGTTTTAGTCAAGAGTATTGACGACCATTTGTATGCATTAAACAAGCAAACTGGTCAGCCGGTGTGGAATTATAAAGAAGAGACTCCCAGCTTGATTCTGCGAGGTGGACAATCTCCAAAGGTGGCTGGCAATTTAGTAGTAGTAGGTTTTGCTAACGGTCAAGTGGGCGTGTTCAGCATTGCCAATGGGGAGATGTTGTGGAAGCATGCCGTAGCGGAAGCCAGTGGTTTATCCATCGTCGATCAAATGGTGGATATTAATGATACTTTGGCGGTGGCAGGTAATACTATTTATGTTGCTACTTATCAAGGTAATTTATCGGCGCTGGGTTTAAGATCAGGTGAATTGTTGTGGCAACATGATATTTCTTCTTATGCAGGTTTAGCTATAGACGATCGCAATGTGTATGTCACTGATGCGAGTAGTAAAGTATGGGCTTTCAGTCGAAGAAGCGGCCAAGTGGTGTGGGAGCAGGATAAATTAATGGGTCGCGGCGTGACTGGTCCGCAGGTGATGGGTAATGCGGTGGTGGTCGCTGACAGTAAGGGTTATGTGCATTGGTTGTCTGCTGATAATGGTAGTTTTGTTGCGCGCACGTTGGCGGATAAAAGCGGGGTATTGGATACGCCGTATGTGCAGGGCAATTCGGTATTTGTCTATACCAATAATGGTAAGTTGATTAAATATCGGATTTAAAGGTAAGGTACAGTATGATCCCCGTCATCGCAATTATTGGTAGACCCAACGTTGGTAAATCCACTTTGTTTAATTATCTTACTCGTTCTCGTACGGCGTTGGTGGCTGATGAGCCCGGTGTGACGCGTGATCGGCAATATGGTGAGGGATTATTTAATGAGCGACCGTTTATCGTTATTGATACCGGGGGTATGGAGCAGGATGAGAAAAATCTTGAAACTTTGATGCTCAAACAAACTTGGGCGGCGATTGAAGAGGCTAATGTTATTTTTTGGGTTGTCGATGCGCGTGTTGGGTTAACACCGGGGGATTCTCATATTGCTGAACAATTGCGGCGCTTGCAAAAAACGATTTATGTTGTAGTTAATAAGGCAGAAGGTGGGAATAAAGAATCTGCTTGTGCGGAATTTTATACTTTGGGAATGGAACCTGTGCTGCCTATTGCCGCAGCACAAGGCATAGGCGTGCATGATTTATTAGAAACCGCGTTGCGGCAATTCCCAGTGACTGAAGCAGTACAGGAAAATAAATCACAGGGTATCAGGGTTGCCATCGTTGGGCGACCCAATGCTGGAAAATCGACATTGGTCAATCGGATTCTCGGAGAAGAGCGAGTACTAGTTTATGATGCTCCGGGTACCACGCGTGACAGTGTATTTGTGCCTTTTACACGTCGTGACAAAGATTATGTGTTAATCGATACCGCGGGTGTTAGGCGTAAACGTAGTGTTGAGGCAGGTATAGAAAAATTTTCAGTGGTTAAAACTTTGCAGGCGATTAATGAGGCCAATGTGGTGATATTTGTCCTTGATGCGCGTCAAGGGGTTGCCGAGCAGGATTTGCATTTGCTGGGTTTTGTGATTGATTCTGGAAAAGCCTTGGTGATTGCGGTAAATAAATGGGACGGTTTGGCAGAAGATGAGCGTGCTTCAATGCGTAAAGCCATAGATCGCCGTTTGCAATTTGTGACTTATGCGCGTGTCCGTTATATTTCGGCACTGCATGGGACTGGGGTGGGGGGGCTATTCCCCGATGTTGAAGAAGCTTACCGTTCGGCAACCAAGAAATTTTCTGCCTCAAAGTTGACGGAGTTGTTAAATAAAGCCGTAGAGTCTCACCAGCCGCCAGCGGTATTAGGTCGCCGCATTAAACTGCGCTATGCCCATGTAGGCGGCAGTAATCCTCCGGTTATTGTGATTCATGGCAATCAAACAGAAGCACTGTCATCATCTTACCGCCGCTATCTGGCCAATTATTTTCGTGAACAATTATCTTTAGTTGGAACGCCGATACGCATAGAATTACGTAGTGGTGAGAATCCTTTTCAGGATAAAAAAAATGAGCTGACGCCACGGCAGGTGAAACGTCGAAAACGTTTGATGGAGCATGTTAAGAAGAAATAGGTCAAGCTGTCATTTTGAGTATTGGCTGTCATCCTAACAAGGAGAATCAACATGAAAAAACTATTATTTTTATTATTAGCTTGTACCAGTCTAATCACTGTGGGCTGCGAAAAACAAAAGCTGGCGAGTGACAGCATCAACGTGGGTGCCATTGTCGAATTAACCGGCAGCATTCCTGCAGTAGGCGCTTCCAGCAAAAATGGCATGGAGCTGGCTGTGAACGAAATCAATGCACAAGGCGGCATCCTGGTGAATGGCAAAAAAATGCCAGTCAGATTAGATGTCCAAGATAACGGCGCCCAAGCGGATCAATCAGCCTCCGCAGCGCAAAAACTGATTTCACAGGATAACGTGGTCGCTATTCTTGGACCAAATGCCAGCTTAGGCGCTATTCCAGCTGCGGAAATTGCCGAGGGCGCTAAAACCCTATTAATTACCCCCTGGTCGACAAATCCAAAAGCCACACGCAATTCCGCTACTGGCCAACCCAAACACTATGTATTCCGCGCTTGTTTTACCGATCCATTTGAGGGTCATGTATTAGCCAGTTTTGCCCGCAACAACTTAAAATATCAGACCGCCGCAGTTTTATATGATGTGTCTTCTGAGGCGCCTACCAGTCAAGCCGCTATATTTAAGCAGGATTTTGAAAAACAAGGTGGCAAAGTTGTCGCATTTGAAACTTACTCGACCAATGATAAAGATTTTTCGGCACAATTAACTAAGATTAAAGCGGCTAAGCCAGATGTATTATTTTTACCGGCTTATTACAATGATGTGCCGCTGATTGCACAGCAAGCTAAGCGCTTAGGTTTACAGGTAGCATTTTTAGGTAGTGATGCTTGGAGCAGCCCAGAATTGCTCAAACTAGCCAATGGTGCTGTGGAAGGTGCTTATTTTGCGAATCACTATTCTCCAGATGCCAAAACAGCAGCGACTGAGAAATTTGTTACCGATTATCAAAAAGCCTATGGTAAAACCCCTGACGATGTGGCGGCTTTAAGCTATGATGCTGCGAAAATTTTGTTTAATGCCATTGCTGCCGCAGGGACATTAGATCGTCAGGCCATTCGTGACAGCATGGCGAAGTTGCCTGTGTATGCGGGTGTGACAGGCGATATTAAATATTCAGCTGATTCAGGCGATCCGGTTAAAAGTGCTGTGATTATGCAAGTGAAAGGGAATCAGTTTGTTTGGGTAGCTAATGCGAGTGCTGGTTTGTGAGATGGGATTGAAGTAGCTTATCAGTCGTGACTCTTTCCTTCTCCCACAAGGGGAGGAGGATAGTAAGAGAACCTTCGCTTGCGCAGAAGATATTAGCACTGCTAGCATGTTGCATCTGCAACCTGGACGCACGCATGATCTATTTCCTACAACAGACTTTAAACGCCCTACAATTAGGCAGTATCTATGCACTCATCGCCTTAGGTTACAGCCTTGTTTATGGTATTTTGCGCTTATTCAATTTCGCCCACGGCGATATTTTCATGGCGGGTGCCTTTGTTGGGTTATATAGCGCTTTGGGACTGCATTTTGGTTTTTGGCCGAGTTTAGCTCTGGGTATGCTAGGCAGTGCAGCCATTGCCGTTTGCGTAGAACAGCTGGCCTATAAACCACTGCGAAGAGCGCCTAAAGTTTCTATGCTGATTACCGCCTTAGCTTGCGGTTTAGTCATAGAACATTTATTTTTGATACAAAATCCTTATCCACAATATGTACCCACTTTAGTTCCCAATCTGATTTGGCATTTTGACGGCTTGACGTTTTCTCTGCTGCAAATTTTAATTATTGCTATCAGTGTTGCCTTGATGTTAATTCTAGATTGGCAATCCCGATGTACGTTACTGGGTTTAGCACAGCGTGCCATTGCCAATAATAGTCAAGAATTAGTTTTAATCGGCGTACCGCTAAACCAAGTGATTATGTATACCTTTGCCATCAGCGGGGCTTTAGCAGGTGCTGCAGGCGTTTTATATGCCCAATCTTATCCAGTGATCGATCCTTATATGGGGGTGAGTTTGGGTTGGAAGGCTTTTACAGCAGCGGTGGTTGGGGGCATTGGTAATATCCGCGGTGCGATGCTGGGAGGATTTGTATTAGGTGCTGTTGAAATTTATATGGTCGCTTTTTTTCCATCCAGTTATCGTGATTTTGCAGCCTTTGGTTTATTGGTGTTGTTTTTAATTTTTCGTCCCCGTGGTTTATTTGGCGGTATGCTCATGGAGAAGGTATAACTACCATGCGCAAATTTATTATGTTGGCTGTCATCATTCTTATCGGATTATTTAGTTTTCTGATACCGCAATTTCAATGGTTAAGTAGCTACTATCAATTAGTATTAATGACCATTGGCATCAATATCATACTCACATTAAGTTTAAATTTGGTCAATGGCTTCATGGGTGAATTTTCGGTAGGTCATGCCGGTTTCATGTCTATCGGTGCCTATGTTGCTAGTGTATTTAGCCTGCATGTTTTTCCAGAAAATTTATTTATTATCAGTATTTTATCAGGCGGAATTGCTGCAGCCTTCGGGGGGGTGTTAATAGCAATATTATCATTTAAAACACGTGGCGATTATTTAGCTATCCTCACCTTAGCGTTCTTAATGATAGTCAAATCCATCATTGAAAATATACAAAGTATCGGTGGTGCGCGGGGTTTATCTGGCATTAGTCAGTTGACGACATTACCTTGGGTATTTTTCTGGTTGCTGGTGACATTTATATTGATGCGCAATCTCGTTTATTCGCGTTTTGGTCGTAATATTTTAGCCATTCGTGAAGATGAAATGGTTGCAAGATTGATGGGTGTCAATACCCGACAAACTAAAATTTTGGCGTTTGCTATTTCGGCATTTTTTACGGGTATTGCCGGGGGACTTTATGCGCATGTATTACAGTTTATTAATCCATCCATGTTTAATCTGGCTAAATCCACCGATATATTAATCATGGTTTATTTAGGAGGTGCAGGTTCATTAAGCGGTTCGATTATTGGTGGCACGTTATATACGTTATTAATGGAAATATTGCGCCCATTGGCAACCTGGCGCATGGTGATTATGCCGATTATTTTAATTTTGTTAATGATTTTCCGTCCTTCAGGCATTATGGGGTACAAAGAATTTTCCTTGTTTCGTCCTAGTCAGAAATATTTTCGCCCTAAAAAGGCGCTCAAGGCATGACGGTCTTGGCCATAAAAAATTTATCGCATACATTTAGTGGCTTGCACGCGATTACTGATTTTCATCTCCAAGTTCAATCGGGTGAAATAGCCGGCGTGATTGGTCCTAATGGTGCAGGTAAAACCACGCTTTTTAATGTGTTATGCGGCGTTTATCCGATACAGCATGGAGAAATTAGCTTAGATGGTAAAACTTTAAATGGTTTAACTACAGAGCAAATTACCCGAGCTGGCATTGCCCGCACTTTTCAAAACATCCGTTTATTTAAAAAACTTTCTGTGTTGGATAATATCCGAATTGCTGTGGGTAGTTGTGATTATCCCTTGCGGTCGGCAATGTTGCGACAGTCGAGATTTTTACAACAAGAACAAACTACTTTGGATATGGCATATGATTTACTTGCGCGTTTTGGCTTAACACAATATGCGCAATCCTATGCCGAAAATTTGCCCTATGGCTTGCAGCGGCGTCTTGAAATCGCCAGAGCCTTGGCGATCAATCCTAAAGTATTATTATTGGATGAGCCGGCCTGCGGTATGAATCCACAGGAAACAGTAGAGCTCAGTTGTTTAATTAAGGAAATATTTCAAGAAAGAGCGCTAGCCATTTTATTAATCGATCATCAAATGCGTTTTGTTATGTCATTGTGCCAGCATATTACCGTGTTAAATTTTGGCAAAATTATTGCAGAAGGTGACCCGGAAATGATTCGTAAACATCCAGAAGTTATACAATCTTATTTGGGTGGATGATTTTTTTAACCTACCTTTCTCCTACAAAGCTAGGGTATGCACACAAGTAACTAGTAGCAACAAATCCTTCTCCCCTTGTGGGAGAAGGATTTGTTGCTACTTATGTGCATACCTTAGCCTACAAGGGGAGAAGGAAAAAATTAAAACCATGCTAACCATCTCACAACTCAGTTTAAAATATGGCACTATTCCCGCGCTGCATGATATTTCACTAGAAGTAGCCGACAATGAAATTGTAACGCTTCTAGGCAGTAACGGTGCAGGCAAAACTTCAACCTTGCGCGCCATTTCAGGTTTGGTTCGTTACCAAGGCATTATTAAATATCAGAATCAAGATTTAGCTGACATTCCCTCACATAAGCGCATTAATTTAGGCATTGCGCATGTGCCAGAAGGTCGAGGAATTTTTAGTGACTTAACAGTCATCGAAAATTTGCGCTTAGCCGGTTGGGGAGTGCGCAACTTAGATTTCAATGCAGTTTATAAATTATTTCCACAATTGCGTGAGCGGCACAAACAAGCTGCTGGCACCTTATCAGGTGGTGAACAGCAAATGTTGGCTATTGCCCGTGCCTTATTACGTAAACCCAAACTGTTATTACTGGATGAGCCTTCTATGGGTTTATCTCCCAAATTGATGCTGGAAGTTTTTGCTGCGTTAAAAAAGATTCATGCAGAAGGCGTCGGAATTTTATTGGTAGAACAAAACGCCCATTTAGCATTAAATCTGGCACAACGTGCTTATGTATTGGAAAATGGCCGTATTGCTTTAAGTGGTAATGCGGCAGTTCTTATGAAGGACAGCCGGATCAAAGAATTGTATTTGGGAGGCTAATTACTCCTCTTTAAAAAACGATAACGGGGTTGCGAGGGGATTTAAAGAGTTTGGGTAGCTCAATTGTCTCCTTAAATCCACTTGGCGTTTTAAAAGTCATTTGGGTGCAGGTGCAGAGGGTAAAACTACTGATTCGTTCAATTTGTCGATCTGTTTTTCCATAGCTTTCAGCTGACTGAGGATAATTTGTGGCAGTGTCGGACGAGAAAAAAATGATAACCGCGAGGGTTTACTATTTGGAAAGTCAGTATGAAATTGAGAAATAATAGATTTTAAATCTTTCTGTGCTTGCCTTTTATCACTTGCTTGCTGTGATATTATTAAATGCATAATTTCTTGTAGTTTCTGCAGATAATAATCAAGCTTTCTAATAGACTTCTCTGATTTTGCAGTATCTTTTCGATGATTGGTGCTTAATTGCGATAGTTTGGTCGCGAATAAATTTGAGTCAGTAGATTTTCCGGTTACATTATTACTCAGCTTTTCAACTTCTAGGTCAAAATTCTTAATAGCAGAATTAAATCGAGATTCATAATTTTTTTCCAAAGAAATGAGCCGTTGAGATTCCTGCTGTCTTAGCTGGAGGAATAAATTATTAACAGCATTAAGCGAATTAAGGATTTCAGCAGTAACCTGCCACGCAGGAGTTATCATAAATACATCCCCCGATAGAAGAAAGACATGCATTGCGGATTATTTCGATTCGATGTAATGGATTTTAGCGTGTAAATATTAAAATAGTATTAATGTTACCTTATGGCGCCTACGAGAAAATTGTTTCTCTATGCTAGATAATTGATGCCCAGGCGGAGTATTGATAAGATTTAGTAAGTTTTGCAATGCGGGTTCTACGTCTTGTGCCGCCATAAAAAATAAAGAACCGAATTTATGTAAAGCATCATCGCGAACACCAGGTTTATCCTTGCCTAAGGCAGGTTGTAGGCTGCGATAGAGTTTATTGAGTTCTTCCAGTGTTAATGTCGGTTGTGATTCAGCAAAGGCTACAAATTTATAATAAGTGCTGACCATGCTATTGAGTACTTCTTCGTGTAATAGGTCTTTTTCTTGAGTGGATAAATCACTGTAATGCAGGGTTAGGGTGGAGTACTTTATTTGAACATCGTATCAATCCACCCAAAGCTTGCAGAAAATCCAGTGAAATATAAGAGTCCTAATATTTTGCCTAATGGTCCTGAAAAATTAGGGATATTGGAGTGATTATTGGCTATTTGATTGATTTGCTGCTTAATATCAGGGATTTCCGATGAAGATTCCATGCTGTTTCTCTTAATATTGATTTATCGATAAGCATCAATTACAATTACGTCATACAAATTATTAATCGATTGGGAATTTTATGCAAGTAGTGATTTCTCCTAAATTTCAAATTGTTATCCCTAAAGAAATTCGTGAGTCCATGCATTTACGACCTGGTGAAAAACTATGTGTTTTTCGCTATCAAAACCGTCTTGAATTTATACCTGTTAAAGATATTAAAAAAATGCGAGGTTTTTTAGAGGGAATTGAAACAGTGATTGATCGAGATAAAGATAGATTATGAAAAAAAATGTAGTTGATTCTTCAGGTTGGCTTGAATATTTTGCTAATGCAGAGAACGCAGATTTTTTTGCGCCAGCAATCGAAGATATAAAAAATTTGATTGTTCCAACTATTTCACTCATTGAAGTTTTTAAACATGTTTTGCGTCAACGCTCTGAAAAACAAGCTTTTGAAAGTATTGAGGGTATGATGCAAGGTACTGTGGTAGATTTAAATATCGAAATTTCATTAAATGCTGCAAAATTAGGTGTGCAATATAAAATTCCACTTGCGGATAGCATTATTGTTGCTACAGGGATGGCTTGTGAAGCAACTATCTGGTCTCAAGATGCAGATTTCAAGGGTCTGCCAGAGGTTAAATACATCAATAAAAAATATTGATCCACTGTAACTTCTTTCCTCCCTTGAAAAAAGGAGTGAGCAGTTACGATAGAGTTTTATTCAAAAAAATCAAAGCTTTTCAGGACAACGAAACTCGCTCAGAATCAATGGCACAAACGGATTAATCGGTTTGTCCGCCAGCAATTGATAAGTCACATTAGTACCATTCACATTAAACAATAACTGATAAAGCTGACTATTATGTGATGGCGTTAAGCGCCCTTGCGCCAGTAGCTTAAATACCGCCCAAGGACCATTCTCTTCAAAGAAAACAATTTTTTTGCTGCCTTGCATCAACGCCAATTGTGCATGATCTTGGTGAGCGCCCGGCCAATTGATTTTTTTGTTCTGATGAAAATCATTCAAATAATTAATCGTCTGACCATTTAAGTTTAATACATAATTTGTTGCCATCAGCGCTGAGTCCACAGGCATAATAGAAAAACCAACGGTTGGCATTTTTTGATTATTACTAAAATACATTTTTTGGATCAAAGCAGCGCGATCGAGCATTTCCAGAGATTTTTGAGAAATGTGCAGTGTTTGTCCATCCACGTATTTCCATTTCCAATAGAGTTGGCTGTTATCGATAAAAGCAGACAACTGCTTGGTGAATGTATCAATTGTGCCCTCCGGCCCAAAAAAGTGGGCAAATTCTGTCAGATTCATATCCAGAGTTGCATCACTGAACACGGGATAACGGTTATTGATGTATTCGTTGTAATCAGGGATCACCTGAGTCAGCCATAACAGATTAATATGATTAGAGGCTGTTTTCAGTATGGAACGCCATGAGTTTTGTGCTAAAGCATTGAGCCAATTATTTAACGGAGCAGGTGCGGAATTGGCGACGGTATATAACTGACTGATGGCATCGTTTTGACCGTCATTATGCATGCGGTGTTTTGCAGCATTTAATGCTGCCTCCCCGCTGTCTTTGGCATTGACAATGCCGTCCAAATATTTAGTTAGCCCAATGAGTGCTTTTTGTACGTTGCTGTTCTTTGCTGAATCTAATAACAGATTTTGTAATTGCTGTAATGTTTGTATGCTAGCTTGGGCTTCAGGATAGTTGGCAATGGGTTTTAGATTAGCGGAAACCGTATCCAATAGCGGCATCAATGGTGAATCAACACTCGTTAACGTGCGGGTAAAGGCGCTGGCATCGGCCAGAGTACTGAATTGACCGGGTTGTATATTCAATAATTCTCCTAGCCAAAAATCAGCATAACGCTGAATATACATGTGACGAAGGCTAGAAACTAATTGCGCAGTTAAAGCAGTTGTTAAATTGGCCGGTAGCGTCAAATTCAATACCCAGTTGTCGCCAGTGGCAATTTGTTGCACTAATTGTGGAATTTGCGTTTGGTAAACCGCATTGAAATTTTTAGCCTGATAAAGGGGCGCGTGTTCTGGAGGTATAGAAAATGCAGGATTCACAGTGTCGGCACTGGTATTAGGCGCAAGTGTCGCTGTAGCTTTATAACTTTCTTGCAATGTCAGATAGGCAATTTCGGCTAAGGGTAAGCTGTTCAGACGCTGTCTGGCAAGTTGCACGATCTGCGCATCAGTTGCAAATTCTAGTGGGCGTTGTTTAAGCCAGAAAGCTAAGTGCGCGTTGAGTTGTTTCCTTTTCTGGGGATTATTCGCTAAGTTTTCTCGCCAGTAACGGTTAAACCAGCCAATCACAAAGTCGGTGTCCAGATGTGAGCTGTCTTCGAGCATCAGATAGGTTTTTAATGCGTCAAAATATTCTTGCGGTTTGACATGGGCTGTTGCTTGTAATTGTTGTTCCAATATTTGTTTTAGCAGGGGAGCTAACTGTGAATTCAGCGCTTGGATATAAGTTGTTGTTAAATCATTTTTGATAGTGCGTGCCTGATGAAATACCAGCGTCAGCAAGGGATTAGAATGTTCTCTGGCTTGATCCACTGCCCGACGCAGGATGTTCAATGACGGCAAATAAGCCTCAGGAGTGTTATTGTCGGTGGCGGGTTGGTACTGCGCCATGATTTCTTTGGTGCGGGATAGGGTATGCGCATTATAAAAATATTCAGGAATCAAAATTAGACAGGCAACGGCTAGCAGCGCCCCCCAACCCATATAAAAATGTTTGCTTTGCCAGTTTAAAAGAGCGGGTACTTTTTTTATCGGGATAATTTTATGGTGGATAATTTTCTCAAGCGGCTGATGAATAAAAAACGCCCGTTGTTGTGGCTGAAAATTCACCTGTGGAATTGTTGGTAGTCCAAAAGTGTAGAGTAAGGGGCTTAAACCATCGGTGATTAAGCCGTCTTGATGGCTACTGGTAAAATAAATTCCACTTAAGCTAGTGCGCGTGCTGTGCAGTTGTGTGGCTAGGGTGATGATGTCTCTTTTTAAGGCTTCGAGCTGCAGCGGGAAATCTTTAATACGGTTACGCTTTTCCAGATTGTGTTCGCGATGCAAGCGTGGAATCAGCTGTTCATTTAAGCGGCTCAAAAAAAGATTGAATTGTTGTTCCAAATGGGGTGCAAGATTTTGTTGCATTAAATTTTGTGGCAGTGAAATGCCAAAAGTCTGTTGGCAATCTTCTGGGCTTAATGTATTAAAAGAATCAGTAAATCCAGCGATGCGGTCACATTTAGTAAAGATCAGGTAAACTGGTAAGGTTTTTAAATACTTGGTTAAGCTCTGCACACGATGGCGCAGTATATCGATTTGCAGCTGCCGCTGCCCACGGTTTTTGCTTAAAAACTGGTGTAGATCAATGCAAATCATTAGCCCATCGACTGCGCGGTAACGGTGGCGGTTTTGATGCAGTAGTTCTATAAACTTTTTCCAGATCAGATGCGAGTCATTTTTCGGATCATCAGGCAGCATTAAAGCGCCGTTAACGTCAATAAACACGGCCTCTTTGCCAAATAACCAGTCGCAATAAGCAGTGGTGTGGGGGAGTTTGAGCGGCTGGTTATTGGTGGAAAGGAGGTTGAGGTCGCTCATGCCTAACAGGCTGGTTTTACCTACTCCTTCGGCTCCTAGAACCAGGTACCAAGGCAGTTTATGACGGTAAAAAATACTTTTACGATATTTTTTTTTCAGGAAACGTAGGGCGTCTTTAATACTTTGTTCTAGGATAGTTAATTTTGCAGTGGCGTGTTCAATGCGCCAGTCATCTTGCGATAGCGCTCTAGAAGGCGTTAATGATTGTTGGCGGTTTAAAGTTTTTCTGACAAATTCGCGGATCATATCCTGACCAGTGCTGTAAATAGTTCAAAGCTTAATACTTTTATTCCTTCTCCCATCCCACAAGGAGATTCCCTTCGGTCACAGACGGGAGAAGGAATAAAGTGTAAATGTTATAAGGAAGATGCTTAATTAAGGGGAATCACTATAAGAAGTCTCGTTAAAAGTTTCCAGATTATAATGCAATTGCCCATTTAATAAACAATAGCTTGTGATAATTACAACAATTGTTGAGAATAGCAACAACATCCTACCGATCAAGCGTGATAAAAATTTTTCAGGTGGTGCTTCTTCTGGTGCGGCACTGGTGATTTCCAGCTGTTTGTACACTTCTTTACGGTGGCGCTGGATGGTATGAAATAGTGTGTCTCTGATTTCTGCCAGCAGAATATAACCGCGCTCCTGGTAACGATATTCCCCTTCAAATCCTAGACTTAAACATAAATATAATAATTCTAATAGATCAATATAAGTGACAGGGTCTTGCAAACAGTGTTTTAACACGAAAAAAAAGGATTTATTTTCCAGACCATCAGGCTGGGTGGTTTCGGTTAGGGAATATTTGCCCCAATCACTTTCACGTCCCCAGCGTGTACATAGCACCATTTCATCTACCCACAGTGACATAATTAGCTGCGCTGCCATGATGAAATTGACGCGATAACCATAGCTTTGTGCCTGATGTTCAAAGGCTTTGAGTTCGTGGGTTAGATCTTCATGTAATTTGACCAAGCCAGGCGAGTATTCGAGTGATTGGAATTTTTCTGCCAAGTAAAAAAGTGGGGCGGCCGCGGTGATTAATGGGTTGATGCCTGATTGGCTGACAAAAGCTTTGGAGCGGTAATAGGCGGGCGCTTTTCGCGCTAAAAGGTTGGATTTAATCAGGCCTAAGGTATTATTTTTGCCTTCGACTTCAGTCCAATCTGCTTGGTAGGGTTTCATTTCCATATGGGTTACCTGGAGCTTTGTATATGTAAGTAGTCACTCACGCATAATAGCACGATAGCCAATGTCCCTGCGGTAATAAGCATTTTCCCAGGAAACCTGCTTCGCCAATGCGTAAGCCTTAAACTGTGCATCTTTAATCGAATCGCCAAGGGCAGTGGCGCAAAGCACCCGTCCTCCAGCTGTTTTAACTTGTTCGTTATCTAATACTGTTCCCGCATGAAACACTTTGCAATCCGCTGCAACTGCTTCAGACAAATGCTGAATAACATCGCCTTGTGCATAACGATCAGGATAGCCTTTGGCTGCCAACACCACACCAAGTGCCGGTCGCTGATCCCAGAGCAGTTTAACAGTATTCAATTGACCATGCAGTGCGGCAAGACAGACGGAAACTAAATCTGATTGCAGGCGCATTAAAATCACTTGGGTTTCAGGATCGCCTAAACGGCAATTAAATTCCAGTACTTTAATTGCATTTTGTGGAGTAATCATTAAGCCGGCGTACAAAAAGCCAGTATAAGGCGTGCCTTGTGCCGCCAGACCCCGTAAGGTTGGATAAATGACCGTTTCCATTATTTTTGCGTGTAAGCTTGATGTGATAACAGGGGCTGGGCTATAAGCTCCCATGCCGCCGGTGTTCGGTCCGGTATCGCCGTCATCGCGGGTCTTGTGATCTTGTGAGGTGACTAAAGGCAATGCATAGGTGCCATCCGCCATGACAATGAAACTGGCTTCTTCGCCTTGGATAAATTCTTCAATGACGATTTGCTGTCCGGCATTGCCTAAGGTTTGACCGCTCAGCATTTCTTGAACAAAGGCTTGAGCTTGAGATTCACTTTGGGCGATGACTACACCTTTGCCGGCAGCTAAGCCATCGGCTTTAATAACAAGCGGGAAAGATTGTTGTTTAATATAGGTTATGGCAGCAGATAAATCCGTAAAGGTTGCATAATGGGCAGTTGGAATGTGGTAGCGCGCCATAAAATCTTTGCTGTAGGCTTTGGAAGATTCTAAGCGTGCAGCAGCTTGGCTGGGTGCAAAGCAGGGTAATTGCTGTTGTTGGAATTCATCCGCAATGCCGGCAGCTAAGGGTGCTTCAGGACCGACAATCGTTAAGTCTATGTGCTGTTTTTTGGCAAAATCGATCAACTTCGGGATATCGGTGGCATTGATGGGTATATTTTCAATGCCAGGTTCCAGTGCAGTGCCTGCGTTTCCGGGGGCGACAAAAACCCGAGTAGCTTCTGGCGATTGTCGGACTTTCCAGGCTAGGGCATGTTCTCTGCCGCCGTTGCCGATGATGAGGATGTTCATTGCAGTGTTCCTGGAAGTTGAGCTGCTGATTAATTAGTCATTGGCGCGAAATTCAAAAAATGTTGTTTAATGCCGAAAATGCCTAAGCCCAGTAAATAACATCGCAATGCCCGCTTCATCTGCCGCTTGTATCGTCTCTGCATCACGTACTGAGCCACCTGGTTGAATAATGGCAGTAATCCCTGCGGCAGCTGCTGCATCAATGCCATCACGGAAGGGGAAAAATGCATCCGAAGCCATGACCGCTCCGGCCACCTCAAGGCCGGCGTCGTTAGCTTTCAAACCGGCAAGGATTGCACTGAACACCCTGCTCATTTGGCCTGCGCCTATGCCGACTGTGGCTCGATCTCGCGCATAAACAATGGCATTGGATTTTACACATTTCACAATTTCCCAGGCAAATAACAGATCGGTAAATTCCTGAATCGTTGGCTGACGCAGCGTCACAATTTTTAAATTATTAGGAGATAGCGTCATAGTATCACGGTCTTGTATCAGCATGCCGCCAGAGACTCGTTCATAGTCTAAAGCAGGATTGGGACTTTGCCATTGACCTGTGGATAATACCCTGACATTCGGTTTATGTGCCAGAATGGTCAGTGCTTCAGTTTCAACTTCAGGTGCGATAATCAATTCCACAAACTGATTATCAATAATAGCTCTGGCAGTTTCAGCCATTAAGGGTTGATTGAAAGCAATAATTCCACCAAATGCCGAAGTTGGATCAGTGGCAAAGGCGCGTTGATAGGCGTGTAGCTGCGAGTCAGCTAAAGCCGCACCACAAGGATTGGCGTGTTTTACAATCACGCAGGCTGGGGTGCCATTTAGCACTTTCACACATTCGAGTGCGGCATTGGTGTCAGCAATATTGTTAAATGATAATTCTTTGCCTTGATGTTGTTTAGATGTAGCAATGCTGGCTTCATTATTGGATGCTTCTACATAAAATGCGGCTTTTTGGTGGGGATTTTCCCCATAGCGTAGGTCTTGTTTTTTTTGAAATTGCACGGTGTAAATTTGCGGGAAATCGTCTTTGGTATTGTCTAGATGTATGGCGTTGAGATAATTAGCAATTTGAGCGTCGTATTGTGCGGTGTGCGCAAAGACTTTTTGTGCTTGGCGGAAGCGAGAAGCCAGTGTGGTAGCGCCTTTACAGTGTTCAATTTCACTAAGTACAGCGGCATAATCTTCAGGATCGACCAGGGTCATGACACAAGGGTAGTTTTTAGCAGCTGCCCGCAGCATGGCAGGACCGCCAATATCTATGTTTTCAACTGCCCTTGCCAGGTTGCAGTCTGGATTTTTCACGGTTTCTGCAAAGGGATATAAGTTGACTACCACCAAGTCGATACGGTCTATGCCATGTTGTTGAATCACGGATTCGTCCACATTACGGCGTGCTAATAATCCACCGTGAATTTTTGGGTGCAGGGTTTTCACTCGGCCATCCATGATTTCTGGAAAGCCAGTGTAATCTGCGACTTCTTCAATCGCTATGCCGGCATCTCGAAGTAAACGCGCAGTGCCGCCGGTGGAAAGAATCTGTATATGTTTGGCTTTGAGTGCTTGAGCAAACTCAATCAAACCGGTTTTGTTGGAAACACTCAGCAAAGCACGTTTGATGATGGGCTCATCGGTTGCAGAAAAAGCGGTCAGGTCAGGTCGGTCATTTTTAGTCGAGATCATAGTGTTTTAGCTTTTTGCGTAGCGTGCTTCTGCTGATACCCAGAAGGATGGCGGCTTTGCATTGATTGCCGCGGGTATATTTTAAGGTGGCTTCGAGTAAAGGGGGTTCTACTTCTTCCAGTACTAAATCATAGAGCTGAGTCGGTGGCAGCGCTGCATCCAGGTGTGCAAAATAATTATCCAGCGCTTGGCGGACTAATTGGCGCAGTGGCTTGATGATTTCGGTTGCGTGTTTCTCGTGCACAACGGCTAAGTTTTCGGCAGTTTTCATAAACAGGTTATCCGTTAACAAGGGTAGTGGTCAATCCCGGAATTCCCTGTGTTCTGAGGCGCTTACAGGGAGGCAAGGTTCAAGGCGTGGTCTCTTTACCTGAAATTCAGTTGTCGTTAAAACACCGAAAAAACATTAAATACGCTTAAGCTTGACGTATGGAGTATAGATTCTCGAGATAAATTTTGCAGGGGAGCCCAGTGCAGGCGGGATTATAACCTAAGAGTTGTGAGGGGGGAAGGAGAGAAGGGGTAGACTGCCAGAGTTATCAAAAAACAGAAAATTCAATCTCTCCACGTTGACAAGATCAGCGTGCCAATGATAGAAGCAAAAGCATACTAGCTTCAGACACTGAGTAATAAAAAACATATGGGGAAATAAAATGCGCGATTCGGTCGTAGGTTCGTCTAATGAATTACAAAATAATTATGGTTCTTATTTTAATAAAAAAATTAAGTCTGATGAGGTGTTCTTTAAAAAGATAGAGAGTTTAATAAAGAAAAATCAATATAATGTTGCATTTTGTCTAGCCGCTGGTCGAGGCGAAATTGCAACAATGGAACAGTTAATAAAATTAGGTGCGACCCCCAATGCCCGTTTTCAAGGCATGTCTGCGCTCCACTATGCGGCAAAATATGGTCGAGTTGAATCTATAGCCTATTTGGTGAAAAGGTGTGAGGTGGATGCAAATTCCCAAAGCGAAATTGACGAGGTACCTAAACCTTTATGGCTGGCGGTAAGATACCGGCATTTTGATGCTGTTAAAGCACTTTCTGACAAAACTGACCTTAAGGGTCTGTTTGGGGACAGGACGGTTATTCATGAAGCCATCCACTATGCACCAGATGAAATTTTAAGATGGCTATTGAGTAAAGATCCTTCAGGCGTGAACATGCCGCTACAAGATAAAAAAGGGTCTGCTTCACCACTACAGCTGCTTTTATCAAGAGCACATAAGGGTTCTGCTATTTCAGTGCATTCGTTAGTTAGTTCTGGTGCTCACTGGGATATCAAAGGAACAGTTAATTTTCCCCGACCATTACAAATCGCTATGATGCGAGATGATATAGAATCTGTGAGAGTTCTACTAAAAGCCAAGGCTTCGTTAGAGTCTGAGCTTAAAAAAAATCCAGGCTTGGTCAATGAGCTTATCAGGTTAGGTTGCACAAAAGTTATAAAAATGCTCCTTGAAAACAAACTTATAAATCCTAATCCGTCTGACACCACTACCTCACCTTTGTATTTGGCAACTTACTACAACCACCCTAAGCTTATTGAGCTATTTGTTGGGGCTGGGGCGATTGTCACTCCAGAGATAGCCAAGCTGGCTGCGGGAAAAGATGAAGCCGTTATTTCAGCCTTAACAATTAAAAAAGATAGCAAGCATCCATCTAGACCAAACCCACAGGTAGATCCAAGCCATTTCCCTTCTTTTTATGCTTCTTCTACTGAGGATAAAAAATCGATTCAGCAGGAACCTAAGGACGTAATAGAAATTGAAGACTATCAACATTTAGACTGGATTATGCACTCAAATAATTAGTCGCAGGAATGATAGGGGAATTGAAGTGAAGGGGTTTTAGCTTTTGACCCCTTCATCGCTAACGCCAACCGTCTTTATATTCATAAACTCATGCATACCAATTTCTGCTAGTTCCCGCCCAAAACCTGAAGCTTTGACGCCACCAAATGGCAGGCGTGGATCAGAATTAACCATTTGGTTCACATAGCAGGTGCCGGCGGTTAATTGTTCTCTCGCAATTTTTTCACCGCGGGCAATATCCTTTGTAAATACTGCTGCAGCCAGACCATAGCGGTTATCATTGGCGATGCGGATGGCATCACCCTCATCTTCGGCCTCTATCAAAGTAATCACCGGTCCAAATATTTCTTCATCATAGGCGGGCATGCCTTTTTTTACTTGATCTAATACGGTCACGGGGTAATAAAAGCCAGGCGTATCTTCAGGTAGTTCTCCACCTTGCAATAACACTGCACCTTGTGCAACTGATTGTTGTACTTGTTGATGGACAGTCAGACGCAGATCTTCGCGCGCCAGTGGGCCTAAGTCGACCTGTTCATCCAGCGGGTTACCCATTTGATAACGGTTTAACTCTATCATCACGCGGTTTTGGAATTGCGTTTTGATGGATTTAACGGCAATGAATCTTTTGGCGGCTATGCAGACTTGGCCGCTATTGGCAAGTCGTGATTTGACACATTGCAGTGCGGCATTGTTCAGGTCAGCATCTTCTAAAATAATATAAGGATCACTGCCGCCTAGCTCGAGTACCGCTTTTTTGATATGGGTGCCGGCTTGACTGGCGACTGACTTGCCGGCACGTTCGCTGCCAGTTAGGGTAACGCCTGCGACGAGAGGATCGGCGATCACTTGGCTGGCTTGATCTTCATTGATGATAAGCGTTTGGAAGAGATATTTGGGAAAGCCGGCTTGACGAAATAAAGTTTCAATGGCTAAACCGCAGCCAGTGACAATGGGTGCATGTTTTAAAAGTGCGGCATTACCTGCCATTAAGTTGGGCGCAGCGAAGCGGAATACTTGCCAGAATGGGAAGTTCCACGGCATGATGGCGAATATAACGCCTAGGGGTTGATAGGTGATGTAGCTACTATCTAATTCAGTGGTGATGTGGCGGGGTTTAATAAATTCTGCGGCGGAAGTGGCAAAATAATGGCAAACTTTGGCGCATTTGCTAACTTCACTGCGTGCGTAAGTAATGGGCTTGCCCATTTCAGTGCTGATTAGGGTGGCATAGTGTTCATTGTCGGTTACCAATAGGTCAGCTGCACGCAGCATGAGTTCGCTACGTTGGGTGATGGGTAGTTCTCGCCATTGCAAAAAGGCTTCATGACCCTGCTGTATGCTAGTTGTGACTTCGCTTTGGGACAGGGTTGGGTAGGATTGGAGTAGCTGGCCGGTAGCGGGATTGATAGTTTGGATATCCATGAGAATTGTCCTTTGGTTTGTGATGGTTGTTAGTTTGCATCATCTTGTTTTAGCTGTCATCCTGAGCGTAAGCGAAGGATGACAGCTAAAGTATATGATGGATGTATTTTGTTTTTTAAGAAAATTGGGTAATCTAAATACTAAACGAAAAGGCCTTCAAAAAAATAAAAAGTTTTCCGTTAAAAAAATAGTAACTACTCGCACCCTATTTAGACCGTCGTCCCGGCAGGATGCCGGGACGACGTGCGAGTAGTTAAAAAAATATTAGTAACTGCGGAGTAAAAAATGGCTGAAGAAAAAAAAGATGATAAGTATTTGAAGTTACATTTTGATATGAATGTGAGAAAAGAGGTTAAGCGTTTACAATCAGGAGTGCAACAGTGCTATGAAGATGTTTGTAGAGTCAGAGATAGTAAAAATTTTCCCATCAAAAGCCAGGGACATGTTAGCAATGCAGCTTCGGTTTTTCAAGAAAGCTTGGCAGAAAAATTACAAAAATTTGTGACCCCAGAGAGTCGACAGAAACTACAGCAACAACAGCAACAACAGCAACAAGATGAAGAATCTTTAGTAGAAGAAACTTCAGAATATCCAATGCATCCTGAACGAAAATCAACACTATCTGTGCAAGAAGATGAGAAATTTTTAAGAAAATTATCAGAGAAATTTCCGGGGAAAACCCTGCACCCTGATATTCGTGCATTCTTAACAGGAAGTGAATTGACTATGCCTGAGAAAGAATTTTTACTTGATTTTTTGCCTCCCATAAACAACGAGTACCAATCCTTAGCAGAACAAAATAAATTTCTGCAATGCTTGCAAGAAAAAATGACTCAAATGAAATTGGTAGATGTTTCAATAGTTGACCTCGTTGCAGAATTTTACAAAACCTTGTTAAAGCAGTGCGATACTGTCAATGATTGCCAGGAAACTCCAAAAGAAGAAACGGAATTAGATAAGCAAAAAATTATGGTTGATAATTTTATTAAAGGTGAAGTCACTGAAGCTATGAGAATTAATTTTGTCAGCAATTTGCAAAGATCAGCAGAAAAATTTGCGAAGAAATTGTTTTCTGATGTTAAGAAAAATCCAAAATTTAAAAATTATTTCTCAGTACATGAAATATTAGAGGAAAAATTTAATGAGGTTCTAATAAGATTGTCTGAGGCAAAAAACAAAAAACAAAAAGAAACAGCTTCAGCAGATGAAATTGCTTCTAAAACCCTTGACTATATTGCCGCTATTCCAATTGAATATGGACAAGCAATATTGGAGGACTTGCAAAAACAAGCAGAAGAAAGACGTGGAGCACTTGACATACTAACCCTGCAACTGGAGCAGGCTAAAGGTCAATTGAAAAAAATAAAGAATTGTTTAATGGCTGGGAAAATGCCAGAAGCAGCTGATATGACATTTTTCCCATTTGCCAATCATTATAAGTGGTTGATTGAGAAAGAAACAGAGTTATTGCGCTCAGGGGAAAAATATTTTTATCTAATGGAGTTTGTCAATCGCCCAATACATGCTATCAGTCTAGATGAAGCATTAGCATTTTATGCTAAAGATAAGGATGATTTAGCGAAGTATCACGAAAATCCAGAAGTTGGTTCTTATCCACCTGCTATGTCCAGGACTTTAGTAAAAATGGCGCCATGGTTGAGGGGAAAAGTTTATTTTCAAAATGGTTTTATTCAGGTAGGTTCTGGTGGGATTACGCCAGAAAATTCTCAACCTTCGGTGTGGAGTGGCTCATCAAATTTTCATAAGCCAGCGAGCTTGAGTAGTTCGCCAAAATCTTCTTTATCTCCCTCTCCACCTGTATCTCCCTCTTCAAGCTTATCGTTTGAAATTTGAGATAGCGAAAGAAGCACTTTCACCCCCTTTTTCACAGGGGGTGAAACTTCAACAACGCCTTTCTTGAGGATAATATTAATCCGTCAACCAGATCTTCACAGCACATAATCTAACCCAATCTTCCTCAATTTCTGGCGGTGAAAATTTAAACCAGGGCGCATAAGCTTGTTTAACCGCTTCTGCTTGATTGGATAAAATGCCTGATAGCACAATATGGCCGCCAGATTTTACTTTATTTTCTAAGAAAGCTGCCAAACTGATGAGAGGATTGGCGAGGATATTGGCGATGAGCACATCTGCGCAACCTTTAGCGATAGTTGGCGGAGTGGTTGTGGCTAGCAGTGTATGTAATTGTGTGAGGTTGATGCCGTTGCGATGGGCATTTTCCAGTGTGGCTTCTATTGCTTGGGGATCATTGTCCACAGCCCATACTTGTGACGCACCGAGTTTAAGCGCAGCAATGGCTAGAATGCCTGAACCGCAGCCGTAATCAATCACCTGCTGGCCGGGTTGAATGTGCTGCGCTAGCCATTTTAAACATAAAGCAGTAGTGGGATGGCTGCCAGTGCCAAAGGCGAGTCCGGGGTCGAGTATCATGCTGGGTTTATCGGTAGCAGGTGGTTCGCTCCAACTGGGATAGACCCACAATTTATCGGCAAAGCATATGGCTTGAAAGGAATCGGTGCAGACTTTTTGCCAATCTTGATCGGGTAAGGTTTCTAGGGAGTGATGGGCGAGTTGATAGGGTGCGATAGCTTGGCTGACTTGAATTAGCACTTGGGATATGTCGACATCGGGTGTAAACAAGCTCTTGATGCAAGTTTGTTGCCATAGTGGTGTGGTGCCTAATGGTGGTTCAAAGAGCTCTTCTTCTTGGGCGGATTCGAGAGTAACTGATAAGGCGCCGGTTTCATTGAGTAGGTCGTCGACGGGCTCAATTAAGTGGGATGGTAGGTATAAGGTGAGTTTTTGCCAAGGCATAAAGTTTCCAACAATCTCTTGCTTCCTTTGCGGGTATAAGCGGGATGGGGCAAGTTCTCACCCCCTTTGAAAAGGGGGTGAGGAGTCTGAGCTTCAAACGCTCTTCAGCCCCAGCTTCTTTTCCAAGTAATGAATATTTGTTCCCCCAGCTGCAAAATTTGGATCATGTAAAATATCCTGCTGCAGAGGAATATTGGTTTTAATCCCTTCAATAATAATTTCTTCCAATGCATTCTGCATACGCGCAATAGCAATTTCGCGCGTTTCGCCGTGGCTGATAATTTTGCCGATCATGGAATCATAATAAGGCGGCACGCGATAGCCGGTATAAATATGCGACTCAACACGAATGCCTGAACCGCCAGGCGCGTGAAAGAGTGAGATTGTTCCTGGCGAGGGAATAAAAGATTTAGGATCTTCCGCATTAATGCGACATTCAATGGCATGGCCATGGATTTTTACATCATGCTGTTTATAACTTAAATGTTGGCCGCTAGCGATACGCAGTTGTTCTTTGACGATGTCGATACCGGTCACCATTTCCGTCACCGGGTGTTCTACTTGGATACGTGTATTCATCTCAATAAAGTAGAACTCGCCGTGTTCATAGAGAAATTCAAATGTACCGGCGCCGCGATATTTAATGCTTTCACAGGCTTTTACGCAGCATCCGCCAATAAATTCCCGTTCTTTGGCGGTGATGCCGGGGGCGGGTGCTTCTTCCAATACTTTTTGATGTCGGCGTTGCATAGAGCAATCGCGCTCCCCTAGGTAAATGGCATGTCCGCGACCGTCGCCTAGTACTTGAATTTCGATATGACGGGGATTTTCTAAAAACTTTTCCATATAAACGCGTGAGTCGCCAAAGGCGGCTTCGGCTTCGGTGCGGGTCATGGCAATAGAATTAAGCAATAATTCTTGATTATGCACCACGCGCATACCACGTCCACCGCCACCGCCAGCAGCTTTAATGATGACGGGATAGCCGATTTTATCAGCGATGCGGAGATTTTCTTCGCTATCATTGCCTAAGGCGCCATCTGATCCGGGAACGCAAGGTATACCAGCTTTTTGCATGGCGTTGATAGCTGAAACTTTATTGCCCATCAGTTGAATGGTGTCGGAGGTTGGACCGATAAAAACAAAGCCGCTGGTTTCTGCGCGTTCAGCAAAATCAGCGTTTTCTGCTAGGAAACCATAACCTGGATGGATGGCATCGGCGTAGGTGATTTCAGCAGCACTGATAACTGCGGGAATATTGAGATAACTGTCGGCGGAGTTAGCGGGACCGATGCAGACGGCTTCATCAGCGAGTCGGACATGCATGAGATTTTCGTCAGCCGTGGAATAAATCGCTACAGTTTTTATGCCGAGTTCTTTGCAAGCGCGTAAAATGCGCAAAGCGATTTCACCGCGGTTAGCGATGAGGACTTTTTTTAACATACTGAGTTACTCAATGATGAACAGAGGTTGGTCATATTCAACCGGCGTGCCGTTTTCAATCAGGCGGGCGCTGACTATGCCGGCTTTATCGGCTTCAATTTGATTGAACATTTTCATGGCCTCAATCACGCAGATGGTATCGCCGATATTGACGTATTGTCCTACTTCGACAAAAGGTTTTTCACCCGGGGCAGAAGACAGGTAGACAGTGCCGACCATAGGCGATTTAACTGTGTGGCCTTCTATGGCTTTGGAAGCAGGGACTTCTTTCGTTTCTGCTGTAGGAGTTTGCAGTGAGGCAGGGGCTACCGATGGGGCAGGGGCTGCGGGCGCTAGATAGTTCACCGCTGCAGTTGGGGGAGTTGCGCCATAACGGCTGATGCGAACAGATTCTTCGCCTTCGTGAATTTCGATTTCACCTATGCCGGTTTCTTGCAGTAACTCAATAAGTTTTTTAACTTTACGTATATCCATGGATAGGTTCGCTTTTGGTTTTAAAAATGTTGGCTATTATGCCTTAGTGGATAGTTGCTGTCTATATCGCAGAGGATGTATGCAGAATTAATGATTTTGTAAGCTGTCAGTTAGATTAAGCACCACCTGCCACTTGCTGCAAGTGTTGTATCAGGATTTTCGAATCTATTTTGCCTACCAGAGTTGCGTTCTTCATTTGCTCACCCTGAGGATTAAAAAACAGTAAAGTCGGTGGAGCAATCACCTGGAAATGCTGCATCAGGGTTTTATCTACGGCATCGTTGGCGGTGACGTCCGCTTGTAGCACTACAAATGGCTTCAGAGCAGCAAGTACGGCAGGGTCTTTAAAAGTGTAGCGCTTCATTTCTTGGCAGCTTAAGCACCAATCAGCGTAAAAATCGAGAAATACGGGTTTATGCTGTGATTTTGCCTCAAGGACGGCATGGTTTAAGTCATCTAAGCTTTTAATGCGAGTGAATAAAGCTTCATTAGTCCCGGATATGGCGGCTTTTGCAGTCAGTGTCAATGGTTTGAAAGGATCATCATTGCCTTCGGCAACGCCCACCATCATTAATATCCCATACACTAAAAATACGAGTCCTAAGCCTTTCCATAATTTACCCCAGCCGTGATTGACGGTGGGAGATAAAGCGCCCATGTAAATTGCGCTGACGATTAGCAGTGCCGCCCAAAGTAACAAACTCACAGTAGAGGGAATGACTCGATCCAGCATGAAGATGGCCATGCCTAGAAACACTACCCCGAAGACAGCTTCTAGTGTTTTCATCCAGGCGCCAGCTTTGGGCAATAGTTTACCCCCGGCAGTTCCCACGATCATGATGGGTAGTCCCATGCCTAATCCCAATGCAAACAAGGCAATGCCCCCTAAGGTAGCATCACCGGTTTGGCCAATGTAGCCTAGCACGCCAACCAGAGCTGGTGTGACACAAGGAGATACAATCAGGGTGGCAAGACATCCCATGATGGCGACACCAATATAATGGCCTTTTTTTTGGTGACCGCTGAATTGGGTAATGAGTTCTTCTAGTTTTCTAGGCATTCTGAGTTGATAAAACCCAAAAAAAGACAAGGCAAGTGCTACAAACAGCGCACTGAAAAGCACAAGTACCCAAGTTTTTTGAAACCAAGCTTGGACACTGCCGCCTAGCATACCGACGAGTACGCCCGCCACAGCATAAGTGATGGCCATGCTTAGCACATAGACAAAAGAGAGGCGCAAAGCTTTTCCGGTAGTGATATTTTCGCGGTGGCCGACGATAATTCCAGATAGAATCGGCAGCATGGGTAATACGCAGGGTGTGAATGAAAGTAAGATTCCAAAGCCAATAAATGCGAAAAAGATAGTGATTAAATGGCTGTTGCTGAGTATTTGAGAAAATTTTTGTTCTTGGTTGCTGGCAGTATTGTTGTTGACAGTTGTTGTGCTGATAAGGTCAGTTGTGACGGTTCGAGTGGTAAAGTTGATATTCATTTGATGGGTGGTGGGTGGATAGCAATAGCCGTCTTCAGCGCAGCCTTGAAAAGTTACTTCAAGAACCGTTTTTTCCGGATTGGCTTTGATAATGGGAATGGGTAGGGTTAATTCGCCTGGATAAACTTCATATTTGCCGAAGATTTCATCTTGTTTAGGTTTCCCGGAAGGGTAAATAATGCTGCCAATGCTGGCGGTAGTGGGTGAGAGAATTTTAAATTTAAAACGATCACGATAAAGGTAATGGTCAGGAACGGTATTCCAATGCAAAAGCACTGTGTCGTTGCCAAATAATTCTGCTGAAAATGGAAAAGCTTTGTCCACAGGAAGCGGCTGTTGAGGGGCGCTGCCCCAAATGGAGCAGCTCAGCAACAGCAGCAAGCCTGCGAACAAAAGTTTTTTCATAATCCATTAGCCTTTGGCAGCTTTATTTATCAGCGCTTGCAGATTTTTTTCTGCGTTATTACTGCCTAAAAACAAGTATTGTGGATTAGCATTGGATGGCTGTCCGGCAGTTTGTGTACGAGTAATAATAAATGCGGGGGCAGCGCCCATGTTGAGTTTTGCTGCCAGGGCAGTGTTGGAGACTACCTGTTGTTGTACGGCTTTACTGTTCATGACTTTTTGAAACGCCTGGACATCAAGTCCGATGGATTGTGCGATGTTTAGCACTTCGGCAGTGGTGAGAGGATGTTTGGAAGTCAGTAATGCTTGGTGCATTTGTAGGTATTTATTTTGTTGAGCGGCTGCTAATGCGGCAGAGGTTGCTGGAATGGAGGCATCACCAAATAACAGATATTCTTTGTAAACTACTCTGAGATTAGGGTTTTTCTTAATCAGTTTTTGGATAGTGGGATTTAAACTGCGGCAAAATGGGCAGTTATAGTCAAAGAATTCTACTAATGTAACGGTGCCTTTGGGGTTACCGGCGATGGTGTTGCCTTGTGGGTTATATAATTGTGTGGCTATAGCGGGTGGTACAGGTTGTAAAACAGCATCGCCCATTTCAGCCCACGCAGCTGGGAGTAGCATGACACCTAGGAGCAGGTAAGTTGTCCATTGTTTCATCCAACGTTTCATTAAGAAGCCTCCTTTGGGAATAGAAGTAAATTGGCGGAAGTATAACAAAGTTTTTTGTTAATTTGTGTAGAATTTGTTAGATGAGCTTGGATATGGTTACACCGGGGAATAAAAAGATAAGAGAGTTTTTGGAGTAATTTGTGGCGAGGGGTTATCATGGATGAATACCTAATCTATGTTTACTCTTACTCTTTTAGCTGCTGTCTTGCGACTTGCCTGGCAGTGCCGTTCGTTAGCTTTAATCAAAATCACTTTTAGAAAACTTTAATTTACTTCTATGCAACTCTTATGAAAGTTAGTTTTGTTCACTATGGTTCATAAAGGTTGATTTGGTTTTTTTATTCTCATTTTGAAGCCGGACCATGGTGTAGTCGCTTTTGATTAAATTATCGCAGCATTCTAAAGGTTAAAGTCTTATCTAAAAAGTCATTCATTGTTTAAAGCAAAAATAATTTATCGAGGTGTTTTGTGGAAGAGAAGAAGAAAATACTTGGCAAAAGTCAAGAAATTACATCTGATGAATCTCCTTCAATCGTAATGGAATTTGCAATAAAAAATAGAGAAAAATTCATAGGTAAAGGCGGGCGATCAACTATTATTCTTAGAAGTAAAAATGATGAGTTATTAGCAATTAAGGTGATGGGTTTAACGGCCGAACCTCCGGTGCAGGAAGCTAAAATGTGGAAGGCTGCTCAGGGAGTGTCATCTCGTGTGATTTCATTGAAAAAAGCTGACGATGATGCTTTGGTAATGGGATTAATGGTTAATGGCTCGCTTTATGAACTATTAAAGAGTGATGACATATTACCTTGGAGTCTTCGCTTAAGTATTGCGATTGATATTGCTCAAGCCATTGAAGATTTGTATAAAAATGACATTGTTCACGGTGATATAAAAAGTTTAAATATATTGCTGAGTAGTGATTGGCGAGCAATGTTAACTGATTTTGGCAATTCTTGTTTTGTAGGTGAAAAATCAAAGGAAGTAAAAGTATCAACTCCAGAATGGCAAGGCCCCGAGGTTTGGACAAAAAATGGATATTGTAAAGCTTCTGACATTTATAGCTTTGGTGTAGTACTATGGGAATTGGTTACACGCTCTTTACCCTATAAAGAATTATCAAGGGAGCAAGTAGCAAAAACAATTGTGATAGATAAGAAAACTAACCCAATTCCTAAAAATTGTCCATGCCCGTTAAGACTAGAAAATATTATTAAATCCTGTTGGCATCTCGAACCTCAACAACGCCCATCAGCCTCTCAGCTGAAAACAAGCTTAATGTTATTGTGGCAGGAATGCACAATGGGAAAAATTTGGCAGGATGATACAAAAAGACAACCGCCCACCGGAAAACTTAGAAAATCTGCATCTGTGCCGAATTTAAGAATACCAAATTCAGCATGCTCTCCCGGTTTTTTTGACCATGCTTCTGTTCCTATAGCTACTTTTCATATTAATTCAGAGGTGCAAGAAAATATTAAGCAGCAATTGATAGCTTTAAAAAAATAGAGTTATCGCGTTCAAATACACCGCTTTCGGCAACTCTTTTCACAATGGGGGAGGGGAGGATGCATGCTTGTGGGTGAACCAGCCCCATCAATGGTGATTTCTCTATTATAAGCTAAAATAAACATATGACTGTGATCTTTTTAACAATATTTCTGATTTATTATGAAAAAAACCGTTATTATCGTCGATGGCTACTCAACCGGCCGTTTTTTCGCCAAGGCATTTTTAAAATATGGCCTTGTGTGTTGGCATATAGAATCCCTAGAAAAAAAACCTAGTAGCTGGGATGGTCAATTTGTAGCAGAAAATTATATTGGGCATAGCCAGTGGCAGAATAATTTCTCACTCATTCAGCAATCCTTACCCGAAGATACTCAGGTTGTGGCTGTGTTGGCTGGTTCAGAACCTGGCGTAGAACTCGCTGATTTTCTAGCCAACCAGTTTCACGTGATGGGGAACCCGCCCACAACCAGCCTGCGTCGGCGCAACAAAGCAGTTATGGCGCAGGCCTTACGTCAGACGGGGGTGCGCACGATTGAGGATTGTGTGGTAGAAAATACTGCCCAAGCAGCTAATTGGCTACAACGGCACCATCGTTATCCGGTGGTTGTCAAACCCATTGATAGTGCGGGCACCGAAGGCTTTCACCTTTGTCATGATTTCACCCAAACCATGAACGCTACGCAAATGCTGTTGGGTCATGTCAATGCGTTTGGAAAAACCAATGAGCAGATTCTGCTGCAAGAATATATTCATGGAACTGAATATATCGTCAATACCGTTTCCTTAAATGGCGAACATTTTCTCATCGATGCCTGGCAATCGAATAAACAAGAAATTCATGGCAGTCGCATTTATGATCGTGAAATACTGCTCTCGCCGCTTGACTCTGTGGTCAAAGATAAATTGCTACCTTACCTTCGACAAGCCCTCTCGGCTTTAGATGTGCAGTACGGCCCTTGTCACAGTGAGCTGTTCATCGATGATATTGGTGTTGTGTTGATTGAATCTGGCGCTCGGCCACACGGTGCTACTTCCCCTGCTGCTATGCGATATGCAACAGGTTGGTCTCACTTGGATGCGGTCACCGAACTTGTTGCTGATCTCCAACAATTTCGTTTAACAGCAGAGCAGCGTGAGTTTATGCCTTTATCAAAATTTGTGTTTTGTGTGGAGCATATTGCGCATAGACATGGCAGAATATCTGGGCAGGCTATGGAGTTAATCCGGCAATTGCCCTCCTATTTCATGAGTCAATGGGTAGTGACTGAAAATCAAGAGGTAAATATCACTCGCGATCTTTTCAGCTGCCTGGGCAACACCTATCTGATTCATCATAATCTGGATTGCTTGGAGCGGGATTACCAGCGCCTGCGTCAAATCGAAAGGGATTATTTGATAATATCTTAGGATAAGCATAATCATGGTTGGTTCTCTCCAAAAAAAAGCCTCAAGAGGAACTCTTGGCTTAATCTTTCTTATAGCTTATGCCATCTTTGGTGGATTCAAGGACATTATTGTCGGCCATCAAGGCGGACATTACGATATTTTCATGATGGTTTTTGTGGTATTTGGAATAACTACGCTGTTCTTTCAAATACTCTGGCATGTCAAGCGGCAATCGACACCTGGTTTACGACAGTTGGCTCGAATTCCCGGTGCGCAGCGCGATTTGATTTTGCTCAATGTAGCTACCATGATCGCCTGGCTTGGAACTTACAAGGGACTCGTCTTGCTTGAGCCTGCATTGGCCGCTGCATTATGGGGTGGTCTTGCTCCCATCTTGATGTCTGTGGGTGACTGGTTATTGCGTGGGAAGCGACCCAATCGCGTGGATTGGTGGGTGGGTGGAAGTATTATGGCGGTTAGCTTTGGTATTATGGGGCTCACCCTTAGTGGATACAGTGCAAAATCACAAAATCTTGCAGCACTGGGCATTGTCCTTTGCTGTTTTACTGCTTTGGGGATGGCGCTAGTCAGCCTGTTCGCTAAGCGTTTATATGACCACGGGTGTAGCGCTGTGTTTATTATGGGAAATCGGTTTTACGTATTACTCATAGTTGCATTGCTGCTGCAGCAGGACCCCACTAAACTGATCTCTTTTATCGCCAATGAGTGGCATTGGCTTGTGCCGTTGACCGGTATCGGTGTTATTCTCAGCCTATATTTACTGCAGGAAGGCACGCGACTGTGCCAACCTATTACAGTGGGTTTGATTTTCGCCATCTCGCCATCGGCAACGCTGTTGGCCCAGGGTTTCGACCCAGAAATTCATATATTGGCATCGTCGGTTGCAGCCAATCTACTGGTGGTTGTTATTAGCTGCGCTGGTGTGTTGTGGCATTGGAGGCGGGGTTTGCTTTGAAGCTGAGTATTGTCTGAATTGTACCAAGATTTTTATTGCTTTTGCGAAATTGAAATTAACTTTAGTCAATACAGCCGTAGGTTAGGGGGGAGCTGATAATAATCCAGATCAGCCTCCAAGAGAGCATCACTCTTGGAAGTATTAAACTGCGGTGAATCTGCTATAATCCAGGGGCCACGCAAAAAATCACGCAAACATGTTTCTATTAGAAAAAAGCAAGTGAAACAAGTTCTTGTAAGTTGCTGATTTTACAAGTATGTTATAGCTTATGGGCCGTTAGCTCAGTTGGTAGAGCAGTTGACTCTTAATCAATAGGTCGTAGGTTCGATCCCTACACGGCCCACCAAAAAATCTAATATAATCAAAAGATTGCGAGATATCATTTTGTCATTTTTCCTAATGCAAAACCGCTTGCGTGAATTTTGCGTGACCCCCATTCACATTCATTGCTTCCCTAGAGTTTAAAATTTCCAATAGCGATGCTTTTTTAGCAGCTAGTCTACGAGTGTCTGTCGCATTATTTGCTATATAGCTTGAGTTTAAATCCATGTGGCGGGCTGATGCTAAAACTGAAGAATAACGTTTTATACACGCTTTATTTGCTGCTGTAATTAAATTGGCTAATTCAGCAGCAGAATAATGTGTAGTGATACGTTGACTCTTGTGGCCTAACAAGTCTTGACGATCTTCAAAACTTACGCCCGCTGCTCTTAAACGGCGACCAAAAGTGTGTTTCAAATCATGCACTCTGACATCTATTCCAGCTCGTTTGCGTGCTCTTTTCCAGGCAGTATTCGACATCCGCGTCATAGGCCTATTACGAAAAGTAAAGACATAGACTGGATGTTGTCCTCTGACTTCGTTAATAACAGACCAAGCAATATCATTAAGAACAACTAATCTGTCCTCACGATTTTTCACATTTTCGTCTGGTATGATAAAAACAGAGCGATTTAATTCAGGAATAGGAACTTCCCATTCCCAACGCAACCGGCAGATTTCAGTGTCGGATCTACATCCGGTATTAACTGCAAACAACGCCATTTTCACTAGATGGTCAGGTAATGTTGGAAACAGCAATTCCTGATCTTCCCAGCTTATAGGGTGCGGTTTGCGCTTATCTGATTCGGGTAACAGCTTAATCTTGGGAGCAGTTGCCAACCAAGTAAGGCCATATTCATCAAGCCATTGTCCAGCTGCTAGGTTCAGTATCTGCCTGGTGATTTGCAAACCATAGTTAATGGTTCGATTTTTTGCGCCCTGCTTTTTACGATCTGCTATATAAGCCTGTAAGCTACCCATATGTACAGCCTCCAGCGTCATCATCCCGATGTAAGGGTCTAATTGCTTAATCATTTCAATTTCTGTAATTAAGCTGGCTTTGTGACCGCTTTCTTCCAAGTACTTAAGTACCGCTTCTCGAAAGATACGCTTCGGTCGTACTCCATACACAGTTGCTTGACGGATCAGCTCCAGCTTTCTGGCTAAGTAGCGTTCTGCTTCTTGCAAATCGCTTGTTTCAGTGCTTTCGCAAACCCGTTGTCCGTTAATTGTTTTGTCGATATGCCAGACTTGGTTTCGTTTGACCAACCCTGGTATTTGTTTTCGTCCCATAATGGTCTCCTTTCGGCGGGACGCCCACAGCAAGCCTTATAATGATCTGCCCAGGCGTCTAAGTCAATCCTATCGAAGGCTAAGCCTTGTATTCCGATAGGGATTTCTATCATGTAAGGTCTGACTTCATCATCAAAACGATTCCTATCCATCCCTAAATAAAATGAAGCGTCTTTTAACCTTATGAATCGGGGAATCAGTACCATTTATTTCTCCACAAACTTATTTTCAAAAGCAGGGCTTTAAAAAAGATAATTGAACCATCCCAGTTTTTATCAAAAAAAATTACGGTATAGAGATTTAATAACTGAAGCATTAAAATAAAAAATTTTTTGTCATTTCTTCAAATTAAAGATAACTATTACGGTAATGAAAAATGTAAATACTTTAGGTATCATTGCTAGTTTTTTTATTCTCTTCGCTTTATATAACTCTCCTTCGCTACGCCAGTTACTTTAGCCTGAAAACTCGCCACATTTGTGGCGAGTTACACATCTAAGATGTGATCCATGGAAGGAATAACCTCCTTCATGGACACAGGTTAATGAACCACCCTCAAGGTCTTTACAAAGCCATTAAGCATTATGGTTCACGTGAAGAATTCGCGAGGATACTTGGCGTCTCCAGACAAATCGTTGGTTATTGGTTAAGTGGTGAAAGGCAGCTTCCAGAATGGATGGCTTTACGGATATTCGTTTTATTGAAGGGCTCTATTCCATTAAAAGAATTGAGTGTTAATCATAAAGCCATCTCTGATATCACTGAAGCAATGGTGTTTCACACGAAAAACCCGACTTTACAAGTTCCAATTAAAGAGATTGTTTATAACGATTTTCAATGCCCTATTTACGGTAGTGATGAACATTTTCTTATAAATTTAAGTAACGATGATCTGAATAGACCTGTATTAATCACGGAAGAATGCAGGCTTATTACCTGTACATGCCGTTTGTTAGCTAATGTTTTATTGGGTAGACGTTTCATTCATGCTTATAAATTAAATTTAATGAAGGTAGTCAATCAATGTGAAGAGATAGAAGCAATTGTTGAGTCATTGCCTATAAGTGAACGGGTGGCGCTAGGGCTTGCCATAGAGAGAGAAATAGGTAATCGCCAAGGTAAAAGAACTGATCTGCAAAGACCAGAAAATAATCTAGAGAAAATAAGTGACCAACTTGTGAATATCTATGCACAAGTTACCTCAGGTCAAAAAACTCGTGCGATTGCAGCAAAAATAGCTGGATTTAATAGTGTTTTTTCATACAGACAAGCGAAAATTGTTGTAGCCAAAGGATTACCAGCTTTGATTGTCGCAATGGATAAACATCTATGTTCCATCTCTAAAGCCAAACAAACTACTGATTTATCAATTGAAGCACAACAACGATTTCTTTCCTCTCTTAAAGAGCTCAATTTTGACAATCAACACTACTGATATTGGAGAAAATTATGGGCAAAATCCGTACTGTCAAACCGGAACTATTTCGACACGTACCGCTTTTCGAAGCAGAAAAAAAATATCAACTGCCTTTGAGATTAGCTTTTATTGCTTTATTTTCATGCTGTGACCGCGAAGGCCGCTTTCGGTGGGAACCGCGCACATTAAAACTCGATATTCTACCTTATGATGACGATATTGATTTTAGCAAAATTTTGAATGCATTTTTGGCAGAGGGTTTTATTAAAAAATATACCGACCAAGGTAAATTTTATGGTTATGTTCCCTCATGGCACCAGCATCAATCTATCAACAAACATGAGCCGCCATCAAGATTACCCGATCCTCACCAGTGTGAGCATGTAAATGCTTACGAACAATGCACAGATATGCATATGCAACATTCTGCATTGCATGAACAGCTGTCTGCAAAGCCCATATCAAACTCCGCAATGCCTAAATCCTCGTCTGCATCTTCTGTATCTACGTCAAAATCAGAAAATATCCCTTTAAATCAGCAGGATAATGACAGGTCAATCGATCTGCGCGCACCAATACCTGAAATGCATATGCAAGCACGTGCAGCGCACATGCCTGCACCTGAAATGCAGATGCATGCATCGCTGGAAATGGAAGTGGAAATGGAAATGGAAGTGGAAATGGAAGTGGAACGGGAAGTGGAAGTGGAACAGGAAGTGGGTGTGGAAAGGGAAATGGAGAAAAAGGGAAACTTGGGTAGTAACCGAAACACTGTCGCGCCAGCGCGACAACGAAAAATCGGTTCAGCCGAAATTTTTCAAGTTTTTAATTTTTGGAAAACCACGCTCAACCGTCCGCAAGCGATTCTCGATAGCAAACGCCAACGCTTGATTAAACAGGCTTTGCAAAGCGGGTACTCCGTAGCCCAGCTCTGCGATGCCATCAGCGGTTGTGCCAAAACCCCACACAACCTTGGGGATAACGAACGCGGACAACGCTACGACGGGCTACATGTCATTCTGCGAGACAGCGATCAAATTGAGCGGTTTATCCAAAACTTCCGCAATCCGCCCTGCCCACCGAATGCATCAGACAAGCTAATACGGGCTAATGCCAATGCCGGAAAAAATTGGCTCAACAAAAAAATCTCGGGAGGAAAAACCGATGCGAAATGAAGAAATGCCGGAATTTGTAGAACTGCTGACGGCTTTGAGTTTGTCTTATGGCCAGTCATTGAATGAATTTATGATTGAACGCTATTGGTTAACCTTGGAGCGGTTTGAGTTTGCCGAGGTGAAAAAAGCCTTGTATGCGTGTACCACCCAGAACCCGGACAAAGGACAGTTTATGCCGCAAGCAACAGAAATATTGCGCCACATCGAAGGCAGCACTGAAATTCAAGCACTCAAAGCCTGGGCGCTTGTTTTGAAAATAGTACGGCAAGTCAGCAGCTATGATTCACTGGTGTTTGATGATCCGATTTTACATCGCGTCATTGATGATATGGGTGGGTGGATTTCTTTATGTGAAACAACATTGGACGAGATGAAATGGAAAGGCTATACATTCCAAAAGCTGTATGCTGCCTATGTACTGCAGCCTCCTGCGCATTTTCCAAAAAAATTACTTGGACGTGCGGCTTGGCAAAATGGTTTGCATGGTTACCAAGAGCCACCGCCGGTAGTGGTTGGAGATAAAGAAAAAGCTAAAAAAGTGTTTGAGCTGGGCACAGACAGGCATACGTTAGTGCATAGAGATGTATTATTGTTAGAAAACAATACACCTGCTTTAGAAAATAGCGCATCTCCAGAATCTTTGCCATGCCCTGAAAAAAAGGACTAGATCATGAAGTCATTTTTTTTAAGCGAGATAAAAGATCAGATTACTTTTGAACAGAAAATAGCTGCTGTGTTTAAAGAGGTGGATGTAATGCATCACAAACAACTGCCTGATAGCCTAGTAGCTATTTTGATCAAAGTTCTAACTGAAGAATTAGGCATCACCCCAGGCATAGCGGTAGATAACCCCTTAAGCTTAAGAGAAATGCTATGCCTGATTCTCCTAGCTACTGGCAAAAGCCCTGAACAATGCGCTGTTTTATTAAATATCACTGCTAATACTTTCTCATCCTATTTAAAACGCATACACAAAAAACTACGTGTCAGGAATCGCATGCAAGCTTTATTTATCGCTTTGCAGAAAGGGTATTTGCAAATTTATAATCACAACAAAATAATGAACTCTTTTTTTTCATAGCCACCGTTCTTGTCCCCTAATTTGGGGTATTCCCAATATACAAAATCCTTCCTAAAATTTGTCCATTCATTTTTTTTAATTGCAAAATTTCAAATGGACACTGTATGCGATACCAAAATCAATTGGGAATAATAACTATGATAGTCCTTGTGGTTAGCTCTTCAGCATTGGCACAAACAAGTCATACGACAACCACAGTTGGACGTTACCTATCTGTTGATAATAAACCGACGTCTGCCCAGCGAGATTTACTATCACAAATTATCCAAGTGCGCTTTCCCCAACCCGTGCAGACAATTGGTGATGCTATGAATTATTTATTGCGATTCAGTGGTTACAGTTTGGTGGATGAGACAAGACAAAGTATTGCGATGAAAAACACCCTAAAAAAACCGCTGCCCTTAGTTGATCGCAGTTTTGGCCCCATGAGCTTAAAAGACGGATTAATCACCCTTGCCGGTCCCGCTTTTACTTTGATGCAAGACCCACTTAATCGTGAAATCAACTTTAAGTTAAAACCTGGCATTACCTGGCACAAAGGATAAGCGCATATGAATATTGAAGCTAAAGATTCGGGTAAATTGAAATCACTTAGCCAGCTGCTAAAAGATAAATGCGGGTCTGACTATGATGCAATTAAAAATTTTGGCCTGACTTGTTTGCTGTTGGTGAGCGTTTTGCTTTCTTTTTTTACCTTAGTATCTGTGATGCACCAATATCATAACGCTGGACAAGCAGCTGGCATTACTACAAAGCGCAATCTGCAGATATTAAGTGAACTAAATGACTTACATAGTCAAGTACAACAGCTTTCCTCACTTTCATCGAAACCTGGAGAATTGAAGACTACTCTGGTGCGTTTAGACACAGAGTTAACTGACCTGGAAAAAGAAATCGCCAACACAGCAAAAAGCACTGAAGTACAAAAACTATCCGTGCAATTATCTGACATGCAGAGCGATTTGGGTGATCTCTCTCAGACCTTCGCCGCCCAATTTACCAATAAAAAATATATCGATGCTAAAAAACTACCCTTTCATGTGTTGTCATTAGATGTGATTTCAGAGCAACCGTTTATCTCCGTTGATTATAACCATCACATCATTCCCTTGGGGATTGGTGACTCATTAGCTACGTGGAAAATTATGAGTGCCGATTACGACACCCAAACCGTTGAATTAACCAATGCTCAGGGTCAATACGTGAAAATAACACTTTCAGAGCAAACCGCATGAAAACCTATGAAAGGCTATTTTGTCTCTGCGCAGGAATGCTTATTTTTTTACTAAGTTGGAGCTCCATTCAAGCAGAGAATGTAGAAAATACCCAAGAGCAATCAACCCGGGTCGAGAGTTCAGAAAACCAAAATACCACGATAGGCACTGCACAAGATTGGGGATTAAGCGAGTCGGAGTGGAACCAATATAAACGATGGATGCAAGGCACTGATGGTCTCTGGTATGCACATATGACACCACCCGCCGTTTTAGGTATGCGCGCTGATAGTCCAGAAGCGCAACGTCACTTTGCTGAAATTGTGGCTCGCCAAGAACATGACAAAGTAGAGCGAGAGTTGGCTTTCAATAATGCAGTGTTTATTGCCATGCGTCGCTTATATCCTGATGAACCGATCATTAAAGATTTTGATAAATCGGCATTTAATCCAGTGAGTGCTAACAGTAAAAGTAAGAATGCAATTTTACAACCTGGTGATCGATTGGCCTTGTTTGAAAATATTCAGCAAGGATTAGATTTAGCGATACTACCCAAAGTGTTGGGATTACTGCGAGCTAACAACAAGGTCAGTCTGGATATTTATTGCAGAGGCAACCTTGACGATAACGCCATTCGCCATTGGGCAGCACTCAATAATATACCGGCTAATTTAGTGGGAAGCGGACGCATCACACTCAATCAGGATGATGGACGTTTAAAAAATAACACTGTTGATTTAAAGCCACCCTATTTGTTGCTGGTAAGAGACGGACAGTCACAAGTAGTTTCGGTCTGGGATCTGTAATGGCGGCTAGTAAAGCCCCAGAAAAAACCCAGCGCAAACGTCGTGGCTTACTGAGTCTGTTGTTATCCCTAGTGGTGCATCTGATTTTAATGAGTGTATTTGCCTGGTTAGTGTTGCTGATTGGTTTTGGTATTAACCGCGTAGTTCATAAAAATGAAACCGGTTATCCCGCAATACATGCCATTGTAGATAGCAATATTTATTTTTTGAAGCAACATACGCTGTTGAGGGGTGAAAATGATTATATGCGTTTGCAGCAATTGCGGCATTGGATCACTAAAAAAACAAAATTAAAGCAGAAAATCAGCTATTTGCAGCAGGAAATGCAGAAATTACAGCCATTAAAAAAATCTCTGAAACCGGCATGGCAAACCATCCATAGCGAGATAGTTCCTTTGCTCTGGGGTGTAACCAGCATCATTTTGACCAGGGTTTTTTTATTTATATTGGCATTACCGCTTTTTATTTTGTGCTTGGGATTAGGGATGGTCGATGGTCTGGTACAGCGTGATATCCGTAAATTTCAAGGTGCACGTGAGAGTACTTTGTTATTTCACGAAATTAAAAGAGGTAGTCATTTTTGGTTTTTTATGCCGCTATTGATGTATTTGCTGTGGCCTTGGCCGATTGCCCCACAATGGTTCCTGGTGCCATCGGCATTAATTCTAGGCTTGATAACACAGCTAGGTGCTAAATCTTTTAAGAAATACGTATGAGGTGGAAGGTGAAAAGAATCAAGCAAATGCTAGTACTGATGCTGTGTGGTGTGATGACTCAGGTTTTTGCTTCACCCCAACCAGAAGATCAAGAACGTAGTTATTTGGTGCAATTGGTCAATCAACTAGATGCCATGACACCACTGGTTTTAGCCGCAGAACGTGAGCAGCCCCAAAATGTACGTATGCAATTCCACTATACAGCTTGGCGCGATAGCAAAGGTCAGTTACACAACGGGTTACTAGAAGATATTAAAACGATTAAAGCTGGCATACGTCAAAAGCTGGATCAAACACCGGTCGAGCCAAGGGCGTTAGATGCGATTCGCGGAGATTATTTAGATAAAAACAACGTATCACCGGAAAGCCATTCATGACCACTGCATCGAGCGCCATAGAAGCCTTTCAAGTTGCTGCCGGTGTTTCAGTCAGTGATCTCAGCTTAACGGTACGTAGTATTTTATTAACGCTAGTATTTTTTTGGGCGGCGGCCTGTGTATACAGCAAAATCCATCATTTTCGACATCACGATGTCGATATGTATGACGCACACCGCCAATTGTTACGGATTTTATTTATTGTCGCCATTGCTGTGGCATTAGTATTTATCCCTTAGATTTTTAGGAGCAATTTATGTTTAAACGCAGTTTATCAAAAATAAAAAATAGTTTCTTAATGGCAGGAGTTTTTTTGACTACCTTGCCCTGTTTAGCAGAGCTACCCAAACCGCCAGATGGCGACATCGCAAATGATACCAGCGACTGGATTGATGTTGGGGGCGCTCTTACCTATAAAACTTTGAGTTACGCCTTAATAGCGCTGGGAGCAATGATCGTAGCCGGTGCGGCATTTGGTACTTTTAAAGCTTATCACACGGCACAGGAGAGACAGGATTTAGGTCATTTCTTTAAGCACGCTGCGGTGGGGCTAGCAGCTGCTGCAATAGGGGCAGGATTACTGTATGCCGGTTATCAGATCATTACTAACAATTAATGAGATTTAACACGATGCTGCTCAACCATATCAATCATAAAATGCCCATTTATAAGGATTGCACTTTATTTGAGCTATTGATAGTGAGCGGCGCATATCTGGTGTTGGGAGGATTGATATTTTCCTTGTTGACCTGGATCTTTATTGGCTATGCCTCTATCGGTTGGGCATTAACTTTGCTGTCATTAGTCCATGCGACACGCTTCTTATTAGGCCGACTACAACGGCTTAAATATGGCAAGCCATATGGTTACTATCAGCAGTTATTTTTTAAAAAGCTGGGTACCTCAATGTTAAATTTCTTCTGGAAAACTCGGCTTGTCACTCGGATTGGTCGCTGGTCCGTTAGGAGAGAACTGTGAAGCTATTTAATGCCTGGAAAAAAGAAGATCGTGATAGAGCAGTGATTCATGTGCAAAGTCGCTTCATTATTGTTTTGGTTCTGCTATGTGCATTAATTAGTGTGGGTTGGATGACAGCCCCTTCTCGGTTACGAGTTTATATTCCACCGGATATTTCTAACGGTGCCACTATCAAGGTCAGCGAGATCCCAGCACCGTTAATTTACAGTTTTACTTATGAAATCTGGCAAGAGCTGAATTACTGGCCGGAAGATGGCAGTAAAAATTATCAGAAAAATTTGCATACTTTTGCAGCTTATTTAACGCCTGAATTTCAAGCCGAGCTTTTGGAAGAGAGTAAGGATTTATTAACCAGCGGACAAATTCAGCGGCAACGCTTCTTGCAAGGTAAATCAGGCAGTGCTTTTGATGTGGCTTCCGTCAAAAAATTAAGTGGTGATAGCTGGGAGGTTGATCTCAAAGTGCGATTGATGGAATACAAAAATAATCAGTTAGTTAAGGATGTCGAAATTTTATATCCGTTAAAAGTCATCCGGCACGATGTTTCCAATAGCATCAATCCTTATGGCTTAGCTATTAGCGGATTCGTCGCTGCCCCACAACGCTTAAAGACTTACATATAGGAGAGAACAGATGAAACGGTTATTGATAAGTCTGTTAGCAATGAGTGTCGTACTATCCGCGCTTTCTATGACCTCTCTACCTTTGTCTGATAGCCAAATACAAAAGCTGCAACAATATTTACCCACGGATGATGACAATGCGCCGCTGATTTGGAAAGGTGATCCGATTTTTGTTGCCATACCGGTGGAAAAAGAAAAGCGCTTAATCTTTCCTGAGCCGGTTCAGGTAGATTTAAACGGCAGTTTAACCACCGATCAACTGCGTATCATCAATAATGACCAAAACCTATATTTAACTGCTCATCAAGCTTTTGCTAAGACGCGCTTGTTTGTAACGCTTAAAAATTCACAGCAAATTATTTTATTGGATGTCGCAACGGACAACCAAGCCTCTCCCAATACCCGTACGATTTCATTGCCTAAAAATACAAAATCAACCTCCATAGCAGTTGCGAAACCTCAAAATAATAACCCATTAAACAATGCAACAATCAACAGTAATCAAACAGTCTCAGCTGATGATTATGTCAATGCTCTGCGTTTTGCTTGGCAACAGTTGTATGCCCCACAACGCTTAATCAACCAGGATCTGGAATTTACCCGGACGCCGATGCATACCACTTCTTGGGTAACGGATTTAGTCTACGGCGATAAAGTGTTAGCACACCCGGAAGCTTCTTGGCTGCTAAATGGGTTATATGTAACAGCAATCGAGCTGCGCAATAAATATCCGCATGACACCACCTTAACAGCTCGCGACCTCTGTGGCGATTGGCAAGCAGCCACGCTCTATCCGCGCACGCATTTGAAACCTGCAGGTCAAAAACCCGATGACAGCACCACCTTGTTGTTAATTTCTACCAAGCCATTTAGCGATGTGTTGGGAGTCTGTCATGGCAGCGCATAAAACCAATGGCTTATTAAAATTTATCGCGATACCCACCCTCATTTTGTTGTTGATAGTCGTTATTTTCTCTATCACGCATCACGACAAAAAACCTTTGCTGCCTGCCATCCATAAAAATGGCAAAAACACTACCGCTTCACAGGATAGTGCCGCTGAATCGTTAGACACGTTAACGGCACAGCTATCCGCAACACAACAACAAGTCAACTCTGTAGTCAAAAACAATGAAACACTACAACAACAGAATCAGCAATTATTGGCGAAACTGCAAAACAAAAAAGATAAAACAGCTGGCGATTTATCACAGCAGGTGGCTGAACTTAAAGATCAGATGCAAAAACTCGGTACGGTAAAAAATAGTCAATATCCTGTAGCTTCCGAGAATCTACCACAACCGATCACCACGATACCGGAATTAGCTGATACTTTGACTGATCCCAAAGAACGGGCACGGCGTGAACGAGAAAAAGAAAAAAGCAATAGCGAAGCTAATAGTAACAAAAAACCACCACCGATACCGTTTTATACCATACCCCCCAATGCCACTGCCGTTGAAGATCGTTTAATGACGCCATTGGTGGGCCGGATCCCAGTGAAGGGTGTAGTCACTGATCCGTATCCTTTTAAGATTGTGTTTTCCGATAACACGTTAGCTGCTAACGGTTTGCGCGTGCCTAATTTAAGACAAATGATAGTCAGTGGTTATACCGAAGGAGACTTAAATTTAGTGAGTACGCGAGGCTGGGTTACTTCTCTTACTTTTGTATTTGCCGATGGCACTATCTCAACCACGACCTCCAATGATAATGACATTGGTCATTTCACTAAAGAAAATGCGTTGGGTTATTTATCTGATGAACGCGGCAACCCAGCTATCCGCGGCAAATTAATCACCAATGCACCTACCTATTTGGGGGTTAATGTGGCTTTAGGAGCGGCGCAAGGCGCAGCTAATGCGTATGCGCAATCTCAAACCACATCCAATACCAATACCATTGGTGGCAATAGCTCCTCAGTCACTGGCTCTCAAAGTGCTTTTGTTGCAGGTCAAGCGATGAGCAATGCCGCCGGTCAAGTGATGCAATGGTGGCATGATCGCGAAGAAAACTCCTTTGATGCGGTATTTGTACCAACGGTAAAAGAAGATGGTCTACCCCAAATGATTGTGGTGAATTTCGCCAAAGAAATCCAAATTGATTATGACCCTGTAGGGAGAAAAATTGTTTATGCGCATTCTAATGATTCTAGTATTTCTCGCCACCTCGATTAGTAGTTTGGTTGGGTGTAGCAATATGCGCGGCAATGTCGTGCCACAAACGGGTCCAACCATGGCACAGGTGTATGACAGCATGGGTGTGGCACAGCCGAAAAACGCGACCTCACCCGTAACACCCTCGCCAACCAAGATGAATAGCTCAAATAGTAGCGGCGAAGATGCGTTACCGGACATTCGTAGTACGGCTAAAGCACAAACCCGAAGTGCTGGATTAAAAACCCATCTCGGAGTAAGCAATAATACTTTTCATAAACTGCCAAACCCAGAATTAAAAATGTACGTTTATCCGCACTTAGCGGGTGAATCTGAGATCCCGATTCCAGGCTATACCACGGTGTTTAATGCTTACTCCCGCGATCACTATCAGTTACCACAAGAAACAACCAGAGAATAATTATGTTAGGATTTTTAGGCAAAAAATCTATAGCTACATCGCCGCCTGTTGTTAAAAACAGTGATATTGCACGTGGCTATCAAAAGCGGCCATCTATAGCCAGCTACCTGCCATGGCGTGATTATAATGAAAGACATAAAGTATTTTTATTGGAAGATAATCAAAGCTTGGCCGTAGGTTTTCGTATTACACCGTTGGCTTGTGAAGCACGCCCTCAAGCGATGCTGGAAGCTATTGCTAAATCCTTACAAGATGCGCTGCAAAATGCGATTCCTTGCGAAAAAGCTAATCCATGGATATTACAGCTCTTTGTACAGCGCGAACAAAATTTATCTCTCGTTATAGAGAAAATAAAACAAGCTATTCCGGCTGAGCGACACAATGAACCTTTAGTCAAAGCGCATTTACAAACCCTGCAGAAACACATCGAATACATCACTCGCCCTGGTGGGGTATTTTTCGACCAACAGGTGACGCAACAGATCTTCCGTGGCGGTCGTCTTAAAGTGTATGCAGTGCTGTATCGCCGCAATAATACATCTAGTGATAAAAATCAACGCCGCACTCACTTAGAAGCCATTCAACATATCTCCCGCAAACTTGCAGAACAATGGCGTGCCTGTGGTTTAGGCGTAAAACGCTTGACGGGAGAAGCTTTTTACCACTGGTTAATGCCATGGTTTAATCCGCAACCCAAACAAACCGCAGGTGACGTGAATGCCTTATTGTCACAGATCACCTTCCCCCAAGATCAAGAGAAGCCTTTTGGCTGGGATTTATCAGAACAATTATTTTTTTCTGCCCCAGAATCGCATAACGAAGGTTGGTTGTTCGACGGTCGCCCGCACAAAGTCATCACCATACAAAATTTAAGCAGCGAACCCGTCATTGGGCATATCACCGCAGAACGTAAAAGAGGCACCGATGACAAAGTCTTCAATCTCATCGACCACTTGCCAGAAGGTAGTATATTTTCCCTCAGCATCGTATTCCAAGCACAAAGCGAAGTAGAACTACATCTGAAATTGATTCATGACAGCGCCGTGGGCAGACATGCCTTGGCGATGAAAGTCAAAGGTGAAATCGAAGAAGCCCAACAGGCGATTGCTAATGGTGATTACCTGTTGCCAACTGTGATGGCCGTTTACATACAAGGTGATAATTACGACCAACTGCAGGAACGTGAGGCGCACACAGAAGTGTTGCTCAACAGCAATGGTTTTAAAGTCATTACCGATGATGAGCTACATCCGGTGGATGCTTATTTGCGTTATCTACCGATGAGCTATGACTTTCATTTCGATAAGAAAAATACTTATCGTTCACGTTATCTCTTGCTAAGTGATATAGCTAAGTTATTGCCAGTCTATGGTAGAAGCTGTGGGACGGAAAACCCGGGGATGTTGATGTTCAACCGCGGTGGTGAACCGTGGTTTTACGATATTATTGCTGATCGCACTAAAAATGCCCATTTTTTACTATTAGGTGAAACGGGTACCGGTAAATCCAATACCTTAAATTTCCTCATCATGCATAATTTGGCGCTCTACAATCCACGCTTTTTTATCATTGATGCCGGAGGTTCTTTTGATTTATTGGCAGATTATTGCCAAAGCTTAGGTTTACAAGTCCATAAAGTCAAAATTGACCCCAAAAATCCTATATCCCTTAATCCGTTTGCCGACGGATTAAAAGTCCTCGATCAAATTGCTGCCCTGGAAAAAACTCAACGCGAGCAATGGCTAGCTAAAGCTGATGAAAGAATCGCCAAAGAATTAGCAAAAAGTGTTCCTGAAAACCCAGCACATGAAATTGACGAGGAAAGCCGAGATATTTTAGGAGACATGGTGTTAGCCGCCCTGGTTATGATTACCGGTGGTGAGAAAAAAGAAGAAGATCGCATTAGAAGAAGCGATCGCATGTTGATTATGGACGCTATTATTCTAGCAGCAGAAACTGCCAAAGCAGCCAATAAAACACAAATGATCGCCAGCGATATTGTTGGAGCTTTTGAGGCACTAACTCAACAATTAGACCCGCATCGCGATGCCGATAAAATCCGTCGCGGTAGGGAGATGGCTGATAGCCTGCGTTATTTTATCCGCGATCCGGTGTCCAGTGAATTTTTTAATACCCTTGGCAATCCCTGGCCAACTGCCGATATCACCGTCGTGGATTTTGGGTTATTTGCCCAAGAAGGCTACGAAGCCCAACGCTCCATCGCCTTTTGCGGTGTGTTCAGCAAAATCCAGACTTTGGCTGAAGCTAATCAATATACCAAACGTCCATTAATTTCAGTCTTGGATGAAAACCACATCTTCAGCAAATTGCCGTTACTGGCCGCTTTGGAAACACGTGGAACAAAGATGGGTCGTAAGTTAGGTTGGTGGATCTGGATAGCCACACAAAACGTCAAAGATTTTGCTGAAGAAGCGCGCAAAATGCTACCGATGTTTGAAACCTGGATGTGTTTGGCCGTTCCTCCTGATGAAATCAATCAAATAGAACTTTTTAAGGTGTTGACACCAGAACAACGCACACTGTTTTTATCGGCGCGCAAAGAAAAGGGCAAATATACCGAAGGGGTTTTGTTAAGCCCGAAAATGCAAGGGCTGTTTCGCAATGTACCGCCACCACTCTATTTGGTTATGGCAGCCACCGAGCAATATGAAAAACACCAACGCCGGCAGTTAATGCAAGACTTAAACTTAACTGAGCTTGAAGTCATACAGTATCAAGCAGAACAGAGGATGTCACAAACGCTGGAGGTCTATCATGATGTTTAGATCTCTTTGGCTCTCACTCATCTTACTTAGTTCAATGAATGCTTTGGCAGGCAGTACGAACACGGTGTTAATCACAGAAAGCACTTTGGCTGCATTGCCACAATGCTTGCATTACCAAGTAAAAGGCGTCTGTTACTGGTTAACGGATACAGGCATTACGGTCACCACACCTTATGTCGCACACTTTTTACCTGATCTGGTCGTCAGTAGTTTTAATCCACCCACCGATAAAAATGGCGGTAATCCCTGGTTAGAAATTAATGAAACATTAGACCAGGCGGGAGAAATTGCAGAAAAAGAAATTATTTCAGCCATAGCGCACACCAAAGCCGGCGGTGGCCAACATGGATTTGAAAACCCCTTACAACAAAATGTGTATTTTAAAGAAGTGGATGTGATTGGAAATCCTGCATTAACCGTGTTGCCTAGCACACCTGCATTATTACCTTCGACTGCCATCCCGTTAAAACCCTATTTTCAATCGATGCTTGATAGCGCCCTTTGGCGTGGGTTTTCCCCACAGGCAGAACCAGAACAAGCCGATGCTGTGATTGAGGATACGACTCATTATGTTGGCAGTAATGCCAGCGCCATTAACTGGGGTGGTGCTTTCCCCTTTGAAGGCAAAGTTGAAACTACTAACGATGCCAAAGCTGCTGCTGTCATAGTCCAACGCGCCAGTAATTTACTCACAGCACAAAATTCTTGGGCACATGTTTATCAATCGCTTCCCACCCATTGTGGCCAGGAATGCGATGCAGCAGTCATTCAAGAAGACAGTGATAACACACAATTTCAATTGGTATATCCCATTCAGCAATCTAGCTGCCAAGTATTTGGTAAATCCAGTAACTATGGTGAAAATTTTGAACAAAACACTCACGGTGGCTACGTCTGGGTTTTGTGGCGGCATTATCAAGGCTGTATTCAAACTGATGGGAAATATATTGGCAAGATCGTGGTGAACTGAGGAAAAATTTATGATGACAACCCTTAATTTTAAAAACGGGTACAAACTCATTCTGATAGGTTTGTATTTGTCACTCACCACCTCTGTTTTTGCCTCTCCTATTATTCCAACAGGCAACAACAATAATGTGTTGTATTACAAAATTGGTGGCGGCAGTGATTATGCGTTACCACCGGTATTAGATACGTCTACTATCAACTTAATGGCAGGAGCCGATTTAGGATTGGGCAATCAATGCGGCATGTTCAATCCAGCATTGTCAATCCAAAATACCCTGAATAATTTACAAGACAACGTCAATAATTTAGAACAAAGTTTGATTAGCAGCGCGACCGGCAGTATCGCTGAGATGCCCATGTACTTTTTAGCCCAGGCTAATCCGACGCTCTATAATCTATTGAATAATGCACTAGTCAGTGCCCATACCCAAATTGATGCCTCATTGAAATCCTGTCAAGCAGTAAAAAATCAGATTGCTCAAGGTAAAAACCCCTATCAAGATTGGGGCACTCTCTCCATCGGAGATATGTGGAAACAACATCTATCTCTAACCGCCACAGGCGATGAAGACATTAACACCGCCAATTCTGATATTACCGAACATGCTGGTGATGATGGTGTGGCCTGGGTACAAGGAAAAAGTGCCAGCGATGGCACTTTGCGTGCAGGTGGTCAATCGCAACCTCCCATCCATGTTATCGCTGATACTGTAAAAGCCGGGTACAACGCCATGCTGAACCGAGATCTCACATCGGACGCGGCAGCGCCTGCTAACAGTGGTTTGGCTAATCAGTTTGCTTCACCGCAGGATGCAGTCAATTGGATTACTAATGTATTGGGAGATCAAGTTGTTACCACCTGCAATGATAACAGCTGCAAAAGTGCTCAAAGTGGCTTGGCCGGTAGAGGATTATTACCATGGGCTACAGTCTGCAATGGACAAAATAACAATGACTGCGTTGATACCTTGCGCAGCAAATTACAGAATTTAGTAACAGGCACCACTGCTGCTACTAAAGATAACCTAACTGCTGTTTCCGCAGATAACTTAGTCATCAGTCCACAAATTATTACCACATTAAAAGGCATGGATTCCAGCCAACAAGGAATCTTTGTCAATAAATTAGCACAAGAAGTAGCTGCGCAACGTCTGATGGATAAGGCACTTACGGCAAGAGATTTACTACAAACTGGAAGCCAGGTGCCAGTCGTTGCTACTAACGAACCCGCACAAAAATTATTAAAACAGGCCAGTGCCAACTTAGATAAAAACATTCAGTCCATTACTTTTTCAGCACAAGTACGCAGACAAATGATGTCCGATACCTTATCTAATCTTGTCAATTACGCTAACTCTCAACAACAACAAGCTTTTGATGTTGGTAAAGTCAATCAACCACAAACTGTGATAGAAAATGCAGCAATCCCAAGTAAGTCAGGAGTTAAACCATGAGTATCGGTGTGCAATCTTATCCTGAACTTTACACTATGCTGTTAGGCTGGAATTTATACGATCAGATATGGGATTTATTATCGCAATCGGGTTTGGCGTATTTACCGTTTATCGGCATATTACTTAGAAATATGGCGCAGCCTTATACCTCTCAAGAAACTAAAGATGCGGGTAGTACCTCACTTCGGCGGATGGAAGTGGATTTTATTGGCACATTGTTATTTATTTTCTTCGGGGTTTCCCCTGCGTTTTTACTAAATCCATCTTTAGTATCTTATACACCGCTTTGTCCTGTCGATGGTCAAAATGAAACTGTGCATCCTGGTAATACCGGCACGACTTACGATTCTGCATTTTCTGTGCCAACAGAAGAAATACGCGTGCCGATATGGTGGTACGCCGTGGTAGCGCTATCGGAAGGAATCACTTCTGGTGCCAATACCATAGTTTCCTGTGTGCCTGATTTACGCAGTATGGTGACCCAAGCCGATATGGCGCGAATAACCGATCCCCAGTTAAAACATGAAGTCGCACAATTTGAGCAAGACTGCTTTATTCCAGCGCGCACGCAATATTTAGCAGACACGCATACGAATGCTGACACAATTTCAGTCATTAACTCCAATCAATCCACATACGGCAGCGATGATACAGAATGGGCAGGTTCACATGGATTTGACCAGACGTACTATCAAAATCTCAAAGCATCCCAACCGGTGCCGGGATTTGCCTATGATGCCAATCAAGACATTAATGCTGATACCAATGAAGATAATCCTCCTGCATATGGCACACCGACTTGCGACCAATGGTGGAATGATCCTCAAAATGGATTGAGACTGCGCTTAATCAATCTTATGAGTGCGAAATATTGGTCAGATTTTGCTCCAGAATTGGTTAGTGACAAAACTAAAGATGATGTATTAAAGCAAATTTTGTTTAACAACACAGGATATGACAAAGCCAACGATACCGTAGGTGATATTGGGTATTCTCATTTAGCTGCTGGATTGGGTGAGTGGTTTCAGCAATTGGATACTTACCCTAAATTGTATGCAGCAGCGCAGGCAGCTCCGATTATTCAGGCTTTATTGTTGTTAATGGTGTATGCGTTTTTGCCGTTAGCTTTGGTATTTACTGGGTATAAGCCTGGGAGTTTTATTTCGGGAGCGGTGATAATTTTTTCACTGATCTTCTGGAGTTTTATTTGGCATTTGGTGAGTTGGACAGATACAGCATTGATGAATGCACTGTATGGGGATAGTTGGTTTTCGCATCAGTCTCCTAATGCTTCTTTAGTAGATATGATTACTGGAACGTTAATCATTATTGCTCCGCTTTTCTGGTTTAGTTTTATGGGGAGTATGGGGGTTGCTGTTGGCAATTTAGTGACAGTTGCTTTTGACGGCCTAATGAAACCTGCCGAAGACTCTGCCATGAAGGGCGCTAAATTGATAAAAGATGGCGGAAAATTTGTGTGGAATAAAGTAAATCCGTTTAATGAAAAGAAGAACTAGTGATTCTCTGATCGATTTTGGTTTATTACATTAGGATCAATTTTTGCAAGATCCATCAAGCGATCATAGCTGGTTTTGGGTTTCGACACACGTTGATTGCTAAGGCTTCCCAATACCACAGTAATAACGGCAGCCAATATTTTCAGGATGATTAATAGAAACATAACAGCTTCAGAACGTTGAGTTTTGGTAGCTTCCTTTTTCATGATGAATTTCCTCATGGAGAACAAAATGTACTTATTTACAGTTTTTAAAAAAAGCTTTTCGCGATTTTTCTTCTGGTTGGTAATAATGTTGCTGGCTATTGCTCCATTCGTTTGGATCAGTATCAGCCACCCTCACTATCTACAGAATTTAAACCAAATTATCTCACAAAATAAACTATTTTTCATTTGCTTGCGTTGGCTACTGATTTTGACTATTTTCTGTACTTGGCCGCGTTTTATTCGTTACCGGGCTAAACAACATTATTGGAAGCCAGAAAAAACTATGTTTTGGCTCAATCAGCGCCTAAAAATAACCCTTTGGCTAGTGATATTTGAGCTGGTTGTCTGTGAAAATCTATTCCTGACCCTGATTCATACACTGGAGGGTCACTGATGTCTATGCATAAACCGCTAGAAGCTTTATTGCGTCCTCCCTTGGAGTGGTGCAGCACCTTAGCTATATTAATTATTATTTTACTGCTTTTTTCCTGTCCAAATACATTTTTAGTATCGCCCGCTATCGCGCATGGCATCGCTGTCGCTTTATTTGCCATAGGTCTATGGCGTTTTAAACAAGGCTACCGAGTATTCTCTTACCACTGTAATTTAAAACGTATGCCTACTTATCGTATCAATTCCAAACAAATTCCAGTAAGTAACCACAAGTTATTTTTAGGCAAAGGCTTTTTGTGGACAACTACGCACACTCAGCGTCTGCGTGATTTAGACCTGCAATATAACCTACATTATAAAAATCCCTCTAGGCATAAGCGCTGGGCGCGGCAAAAAGAATTGCATTGGGAACATAAACCCTTATTTAACGCATTGGCCAAATGCCTGGCAAAAGACTCTGTTTGGAATCCTTTTAGACCTTATCCCGACATCGGAGGGCAACCCTGCATTCATGGTGTCTCTGAGCATGAAGAAGACATAGCCATCAACCTGGCTGATCGCGCCAGCCATATGGTGGTGATCGGGTTACCCGGTATGGGTAAAACCCGCCTTGCCGAAATACTCATCAGTCAGGATATCCAGCGCGGAGATGTTGTTATAGTCATAGACCCCAAAGGAGATGCAGATTTACTTAAACGGGTTTATACCGAAGCAAAGTTGGCAGGTCGAGAACAGGATTTACTGATCTTACATCTAGGTTTTCCGCAGATATCAGCGCGTTATAACCCAGTAGGTAATTTTACTCGCGTAACAGAGGTCGCCAATCGAATTTCTAATCAGCTTCCCAGTTCCGGTGATTCAGCAGCATTTAAAGATTTTGGTTGGCAATTTATCAACTCCATGGCATTGGCATTAGTATCCATGGGTGAGAAACCTGATTACCAGAAAATGAAATTTTATATCACTAAAATGGATTTGCTGCTGGAGAAATATTTAAATTTCTGGCTGCCATCCCTCGATAGCCAGCTAGAAACTTGGCTCAGTTCTTATATCCAGGAGAATACAACGGACAAAAAACAAGTTTCTCGTTTACAGGCATTGATTGCTTACGTGCAGACAAATAGTTTGTTTAACAACCCCATATTTGATGACCTATACCATGCTTGCAAATATGATAAAGAGTATTTCAGTAAAATTACTGCTTCATTAGGTCCATTATTAAAAAAACTCACCACCGGAAAGGTGGCAGAATTATTATCCCCCAATTATACAGATACCAACGATTCGCGCCCCATCTTGGATTGGTTGCAAGTCATCCGTAACCAGCAAATTGTCTATGTCGGTTTGGATGCGCTGACTGACCGGGAGGTATCTACTGCTGTAGGGAATGCGCTATTTGCTGATTTAGTGTCAGTGGCCGGTCGGTTATACAAATATGGGTTGCATGATGGATTTTATAAAACCGCCAGTCAAAAGCGGGATTTGCCGCGTGTCTGTGTTCATGCGGACGAATTTAATGAAATTATTGGTGATGAATTTATCCCTTTATTAAATAAAGGACGAGGCGCTGGTTTTACGGCAGTGACTTATACCCAAACCTGGTCAGACGTCGAAGCTCGCTTAAAAGCCGCCGCTAAAGCGGGACAAGTTGCCGGTAATTTAGGCACGGTCATTATGTTTCGATGTAAGGAGGCGCGCACGGTAGAGATGCTGTTGGAACAATTACCCAAAGTACCCATCCTGCGAACAATACCTGCTTCCAGTAGTAGTGATACTGCGCATGGCGAGGAAGGTATATTTTTCCGCTCGGCCAATGAAGACCGGCTTACTCACAGTGAGCAGCGTTTGATTGAACAAAATGACATATTAAATCTTCCCAAAGGGCAAGCATTCTGCTTGCTGGAAGGTGGCAAACTCTACAAATTACGTATGCCACTACCGCAACAATTGGCAACTATAGAAGTTCCAGCTGACCTGGACAATATGTTGCGTTGTATGTGCGAGCAATATCAACAGTTTGCTAAAGCAGCCTAAGGAGTTTCTATGGAAAATATATTAAACACTTTGTTACCGTGCCAATCAGGAGAAATTATCGCCAGGCAACCTATATTACAGACCCATTTGACACAGTTGAAAAGCCTGATTAGTGCACCTCGTGATATTTATCAGGAACTATATTTGGCCACGCTGTATCGTTTTATGGAATTTTGCCAAGCTATGCCCTTTGCTGTAGAGCAACCAACACCGTTTAGTCTTTTAATACGACAGTTAGAGTTAGCAATAACAGCACTCCAGTTACGTCGTGGTCGAATGTTACCAACACATTCTGAAAGCGAAACTATTGCAGAGCAGGAACCCTTATGGACCTATGCTTTATTCAGCAGTTGCCTGTTCAAAGAGATTTTGCGTTTGCAGCATGATCGTACTGTTACCCTGTATCGCAATACCAGCGAACAATTAGGGTTGTGGTCAGTTGCGGCGGGTAATTTGTTCGAACCCGCAACCTATTACAAAATTACCGCTCCAGCAGCTAACCCGATGATAACTGATAGCAATATATGCCTGGGTATACTGATTGGTAAAATCATCCCCTCAGTAGGGCTACGCTGGTTAGCCAGTCATCCTAATGTGTATGGCAGCTGGCAAAATGCGATCCAAGAGAATGCAACGACATTCCAAAATATATTACTTGATCTAATAGCTCAAGCGGCAAGCGCTATAACTTATCCGCTTGGCAGTCAACAAGTAACGCCTCCAATCGCAACCCAGATTGATTCCTTTCTAAAAACGTCAGAGCACATCCCAAAAGAAAATATTTTAGAATGCTTTATTAATTGGCTAACGGAAAAAATAATGACGGATGAGGGCAAGTCATCTTCAGTTTATTTACTACGTTTACCCGAGGGTTTGTTTGTAGGCAATGATTGGCTACAAGCCTTCTGCAACAGTCATCAGCGTTATGCGCCTGTGACTGCATTGCTAGCTCAATTAGCTGACATGGGTGCTATAAAGTCAGTCAATACGGTGAAATATTGTTCTATCCATTTTGAGCGTCGCGATATCTTGGAAGGTGTTGTTATCGCTGAAGCCTATTTAAACGAAACCTTGAAATCCTTACCCATTCGAGAGGATTTTGTTCCTGACCCTACATTCATTGGAGACTAGCCATGTCCGTTGAAAAATTTGAAGAAATGACGATAACAACCACAGAACAACCAACTCATGAATTAGAAAAAAAATTTCATTTGACAGGTGATGTGTGTTTGACCATTCATACCAAAAGTGCGTATTCCTTATTTGATGGCACTTGGAAATATCAGGAAATGGGCTTGTTACAATTCGCTGAATTGATGCGCAACCTCTGTTTCGCTGCTCGCAAAGATGATCCTTATGCAGAGAGTTATTTATTGAAAACGTATGATGCCATCCTGGCGATGCATAAGGATATCCAGAAGATAGAGTCTTATTGCGCCCAACAATTAACTCAGGTGAGGGGATTTGAAGTGCCGGTATTTTCAAATACCCAATTCCACAAAAAGGCATTGCGTTTTTACACGCCCTTCAGTTATATGGGTGCGCGCTTAATTGCTGATCTTGACTATACCTTACGTCAAGCATACAGTTTAAAACAAATGGGAATATTGCTTGATCGAGATAAATTACCCGCGCGCTTAATGCCGAAAATTCGTATGTTGTTTGGCTTGGCACGACGCTGGCACTATCATGGTATAACTCGAAAAGATGTGTTAGAAAATAATCAAATAGCGCAGCGGGCAAAAACAGACATGGGCGATATTTCAGCAGCCGTTTTGCAAAAGAAAATCCGGTTTGTTTTTTTGCCACGCCCGCTTTGGCAGAGCTATTTAGAAAAATAGAATAATTTCAGCTAATGTGCTGAAAAGTTAGGTTATATACTGGCTGCGCTTGAAATTGCGCTTTTTTTATCTTTCGACTTATTTTTCTGTGCAGTGTCTTTTTCTTGCCTAAATAGTTGTTTTTCAAGCTCCAGACAGCGTGTTTCGGCAATCACCGCTTTTTTGTCTATTTCGTGATGCTGTTGTATGGATTCTTCTAATTTTCTTTCTAGCAGCGCAATTCTTGCAACATGCTGTGATTGTATTTGTTGCATTACGCCAACTTGTTGCTGGAGTGCGTTTATTTGCTGCTCATATTCCTCCAATGTTTTTTCTTGCCGCGCAAGTGCTTCATGGGCTTCATCAAGCTGCTCTCCATCTTGCGCAATTTGTGCCTCTAGTTTGGATTTTGTTTCTGCGACGGCCTTGCCTATCTCCGCCAATATGGCTTGTTTCAAGTTGGTAGATAGCTCGTGGTCTATCAGGGATTGGGCATGGGCTTGTTCTGCCCGCCAACGTTTCAGGAATCCGGCTAGCTTGGCGAAAGAGCCGCCGATATGGCTATGGATGGTGCGAACTGAGATTTTTTCACCCTGTTCCTGCATTTTTTGGGTGGCTTGGCAAAATAAATCATACGTGATGAGTTCCTGGCGCATGAGAGAGTCCTCGAGTTTGATGATAAATAACATAAAATAACGTTTAACAAATAAGATCGTTATTTTATGTTATTTAAAATAGGGCTGCAAGTCATATAACTTGCAAGCCATACAAGGCTTGGGGCGAGATTAATAGTTTTCGGGTCGGCGAAATATAGAACTGAATATAAAAAACTAAGAAATGATTGTTTGGCGGTGGATTGTATTTGGGATAAACATTTTTTGAGTGAAAATTTTTTTAAATAGGAAATAAAAATTGTTGCCTTGAACCTGTGGAGCTTGTGTACGAGAAGCGGAAAAGTGTGAGTAAACGGTGGGCAACGTCATGTTGTCCACGGTTTATTCACGCGTCCCGCAGGGTTTCCGCTGGTCCGCAGGACTCGTGCACAAATCCACAGGTGTACGCTCTTTATCTAAACAATACTCTCGCGTTGCCTCAAATTAAAACCCGCGAGTTTAGCATTATTTATTTCTGATCTTACTACCAATTTTCGGACACACTAAAGACAAATAAAGCATTGATTATACACTTCATCTGTCTTCAGTGTGCCCACGAAAAGGTTGCTAGATTATCCAGTCAATGGCCATCAAGACATTCTGACCAAGTATCATTTCTGTGCTTATTGATTTTACCTGCCTCGTAAATATGCAGCTTAATAATCAAGTTCAATTTCAGCGCGACTGTTCACAAATAGAAACAATCATTTTGCAAACACAAGCTTCTAAAAATTATTTTACTCTATATACTTTATTTTGAATGTCATTAAATTTCCTTATTTAATGCTTCAGTGACTTAAGGGCGCGTAATAAAAAAAGCGTCAGCTACTTTTGCGTATTTAGGGTTTTATTAAAACCTAGTGATATAAATAAAAACTAGTCAAGAGAGGCCATATATGAGTTTAATAGAAAGAATGAAGGAGATAAATGATCAGCGAAAGCAGGAAGATTTTGAAAAAGACAGAAAATACCAACCTAGTTCTAAAAGTACAAATATATACAAAGACGTTTGGGAAAAAGCATTCGAAAGATATAAGAGTCAAGATAGTCGTCCTGGTTTTCAAATGACATTATTTTCACATTTTCGGCATAAATTTACCTTGTATCCTGCATTGGCAGAATTTAAACAAGAGTTAGAGGACGAAAAGAGCGAAAATAGCGAACAAATAATGATAAAGTGGTTAAAAGATGAAGAAAAACTAAAAAATAACGAGCACTCTTTTCGTAATTATTTGATAGATGAGTTGCAGAAAGAATTTCCTAATGATGATAAATGGAATAAATTGAGTAAACATCATATTAAATTTTACACAGGCATTGTTTATCGCGGAACACCTGAGCACCCCAGCTATGTATTTCAAAATGGTTTTAAGGATACTCAAAAAATGAATGATGTTAGATACTATATCCCTTTAACCGGCTCGGGTCATATTGGTGTTAGCACCTCTAAAGATATTCGTATAGCTTTAAATTATACAAGAGGCGCTGTTGGATATATGGGCTTTACTGCGGGACGAGGTTATCTTTATAAAATTAATTTGCGGAGTTCAAACGGTATAGATCTCGATACCATGGGAGGTTCATCAAAACGAGAAGTAAATGTAATAGGTGGTATTAGTAGAGAGGATGTTATGGGAATAGTTAATGCGAAAGGTGAAATCACGCATGCAAACCCTAACTACAAGCCGGCAAGACTATCTGAGAAAACTGATAATATTCCCGAAGCACTGAAAAAGAGCTTTCGTAAGATGTAAAAGTAAGAAAATTTTTTTACCGCATCCTTATTTTCTAGCAAGATAAATACCTTTGAATTCCATAAAAAAATATGAACAAACATTGAAGTTAGAGGAATTTTGGGTTAATGAAGAATTTTTTTGCTACGGTAATGGACTTGTTTCGCGCAAGTTTGTGAGGTGGTCTATGTCAGAACACCTGATGGTTTACCCAAGCTCATGACAAAATGATTTATGGTGCGGCCTCGGGAGCATTGTAGCTAAATTTTAAATAAATAAAAGTGGTTAACAGCATAGATATATATCGTGCAGCATCAGCCTGGAAAAGTGGCAGACTAGTTCCTTGCAACGTTAAAAACCAGTCACCTCCGATTTCAAAAAAACCAATGCCCCATATAATCATGCCCCAGCCACATGCTAGATATACCCACTTTTTAGCTCCTTCAAATCTTTCAGCTTGGCATATATTTTTTACCATACTGACCACGCCTATTAATGCGAATATGCCAATCAATGACTCTAAGAGAAACATGGCACGGACAATTCAGCTGGCAATGATCGCCATAACTGTGATGAGTTCCTTTTCATAGTGATCAATGGAGTAATCACATGGTTTATGGTATCAGTGAAACCACTGATATTATTCAATAATGAGAGAAAACCAACAATTCGACCCTCTGCAAAGATATTGTTTTTACAGCCTATTATGATATTATTGCCGCCATAAGTCGCCCACTGCACGACTTTAAACTGCAGTGTCCACCAGAACCATTCGCAATGAAAGCCTCTGGTCACCCATATCCTGGGATTTGCGTTATACCTAAAGTAGTTGATGGGTATTCATTCAAAGCAACTTTATCGTTTTGTACTAGCAAAGCGGTTTTTATCACTTCTGCATTTCTTTGCAGTATCACAGTCCCTAGCAGACTGTGGTTAATTCACTTTCCACCTTCACTGCAAGCAACACAATTCCATTTTGTGCATTTTGTCACAAGCAGGTATTGTTGCGCGCGCCGTGATTTTTTAAACCTACCCATATGGGGAGAACTTATCTTCCCTTTAGGGCAGGTGCGTTTTCTTCCTGTGGGTTTTTTCAGCTCAGACAGGAGAAAGCATCATGACTTCACTTAATCAAGTTATGCTCATTGGCAATTTAGGCAAAGCCCCTGAGGTGTTAAAAGCCTCAAAAAGTGGCGTTTTTGTCCGAATTTCTTTAGCGACAACTAAAAAATACACCAATGACAAAGGAGAAGCTCAACAAGCGACTCAGTGGCATACCGTGTATTTTTCAAACAAACTCGGAAAGATAGCGGCAGATCATTTATCTAAAGGAGCTACCGTTTATGTTTCCGGTGAATTACGCCATTCTGAATGGCAAGATAAGGATAATCAGAAACGTTTTAGTTCAGCGGTTTTTGCGACTGATCTTAAGTTTTTGAGTAAAAAGGTAACTGAAAAAACTGAGTCAACTGAAGATTTTTCTCAGACAATTGAAACAGCGGATTCAGAGCCTTCTGTTAAAAGTTTGTTGCATTATTTGCAATCAGCACTGCAACAACAACCTGCACAAAACTGTGCATAAATAAACCACCCATACGGGGGAATTCCCCGTATGGGCATTCCCCCTTTGATTATTTAAAGGAGGAAATATGAAAGAGAATAAGTTTACTTTTTGTCTATCCGGTTATGGCTACTGGATTGACAGCAAGAAGTCACTAGAGGGAACGCTAATCAAAATCAGAGTGCTTTCAGGTACCGCTGATGATATTGAACTGGAATGTGTTGTGGATGCTTCACATTTAGTCATGCTGGAAAATCTTAAACAGCAATGGCGAGTTGGAGAGTATGTAGTAATGTATTTTACCGCGCATTACCTACATCTTTCAAACTGTCAGAGCGGATTGACGGCGCAGGATCCAAAGCAGATGGTACAACTTAAAGGTAAGCTGATATCCCTTCGATGCTGGTTGCAAGATGGTGAAAAACCCGCCGCAACCTCACCTGAGGAACTCTGACTATCGCTATCATTTTGATTGGAGTTATACTATGCGTTATCAAGATCAAGCCAAATCCTTATTCCAGCTGCAAACAGAGCTGGCAGACAGTAAAGTGGAGATAGCCGTGAGCAAAGCAGTTAGCCAGGTAGTTGACCAAATTATCAACCTCAGACATGAGGTAGGTGGACTTCGCGTAGAGATGCATCGCGAAATCAGCGGTCTAAGGCATGACATGGTTGAGCGTTTTTCAAAAGTAGAAAGCCGCTTGTCCTCTGTTGAAACTGCTCTGGGCAGGCGCGATCAAATCCGAGGTGAAATCCGTACCCGCTTGTTTGACTATTCATTCAAAGCAGGTTGGATCATCGGCTTTGTCGCGCTGTCGGCTGCGATCTCATCGCTCATTGTGCTGGTGCATTCACCACTGGTGCATTAACTCAACAACATTAACCTCGGGTGTTTTTTCCGCGGTTAACTGCAAACTTTCCCATCGAGGAGGAAACTCCCGCTGATGGGTTTTTCCTCCTCATTAATTTTTAAATCAGGAGGAACATTCGATGATTATCTTAAGTGGCACATTGCACGTTAATAGCCAAAACAATCTGCTGCATTGCAGCTTGGGACGCTTTGTCATTGATGATGGTCGTTTTCATAATTTACCTGTCGGAAAGCATGACGGTTTTTTTGAAATCCAAAAGATCGAAGCTACTGTTATGCAAAAATCCCAAGGCCAAGTGCAATTAGGTTTGTTGGCCATTGTGAGAGGATTTTCCATCAAAACAGAGGTCAACCGTGTTGCAGCTGTGGAAGCCAGGAGTGTAGTTAAGCGTCAACTTCCGCTTTTTGTGGACACTGATTTGCAAGACTGCATATCTAAGGCTGTTACGGTTGAAGCTTCGGTGGCTGAAACTGCTTGCTTAACTGAAAACTCGGAAAATCTGCTTAATGAAAATGAGCCGTTGCCGGAAACAGTTGAGTTGGACAGCACCTTACCAAGGGAACAACTTCGTCAGAAAATTGCGCAGTTACAACTGTTGGGCTATCGGTTTGAAAAAGACCGCCAGCTTTGGCAAAGAGCTGCTTAATTTTTTAACCTTTCATCAACAACCCCAAAAGGGAGAAGTGTCTCCCTGCGGGGGATATTTCTCCTTTTTAAATCAATGGAGAGATAACCATGAAATTTTTATTAACTTTAAAGAAAATACCTGATGAATTAAGAAAATTTTTCTTGGGATTTAATTTGTATGTTTTTCTGAGAGTCAAAATTATAGGCATTGTTGTCTTGGAATATGCATGTGCTGTTCTGAATAGTTTAGTAGTTCACTTGCAATTGCAAATTTCCCCTCTCAAGCGTTTGCGCTATAAGGTGTATTGGCACTATGTGGTGACTGAAGGCAATTTAGCACAGGTTAGTGAAAAAATTCCCTTTAAGAAAATACGTAGATTATTACAGCCAGGTGACCATGTATGGTGTGCCAGTGGATATAATAAAATTACCGACAATTCAGTTAAACCAATTAAATATATTTTGTACCGTTCTAAAACGTATAAAGAGTTTGTTTGGTTGAAGATGGCTCCAAAATTATTTTCTAAGGGAGCAGTGGGTTGGGGTGATAAATATTGTATTGAGGGATATTGGGTAAATGCTGACACTATTTGTCTCCGAGATGATACACATGCTTCAGCAAATGGGTATCGAACAGATTACAATGAGCTTTCTTCTTTATGGCAAGACGATAGTTTGTACTATGATGACTCGGAAGATGATGATCCAGATATTTATTCTGATTAAATAAGCTACTTAGTTTTTAAAATTTGTCTTTACTTACCCGAAGGGGAGAAATTCTTCTTCGGGGAGTTTCTCCTTTTTATTTTTTACAGGAGAAACCACGATGTTATTTCAACGACTAGCACGAAACTTTATTAAATTTGGTTACTTTCCCACCGACAGCGAAACACTCAAGCGCATCTTAAATGCTTTAGTGCCCGCTGAAAGTGGTCAACTAGCCATCTTTGACCCTACCGCTGGCGAAGGGGTTGCCCTGGCTGAATGCAAATACCATTTAGGCCAAGATCGCACCACTGCTTACGGGGTTGAGATTGATGAAGAACGTGCCTGGCACGCTAAAACTTTATTAGATCACTGTATACAAGGTGATTTGATGGATTGCATCATCAGTAAAAACAGCTTTGGCCTGATGTTCTTAAACCCCCCTTATGGAGATTTGACCAAAGACCAAAGCGGCGGTCATTACACCATGGAAGGTCGTGCCCGGCTGGAGAAATTGTATTACCGGCGCACGATAAGTACGTTGCAGAAAGGAGGCGTACTGGTGCTGATTGTTCCACACGCTTCGCTTGATGCTACTTTTGCTGAATGGATTTCCCGTCATTTAGTACAGGTTAAAGTGTATCTTGCCCCTGAACAGCAGTACAAGCAGGTGGTATTGTTTGGTATCCGCGCTGATGTTGACAGCAATGAGGCTCGTAGCCTGACCCGTAAGCGCTTGGTGGCTATAGGGGAAGGTGAATTGCCGGAAATGTTGCCAGAAGAATGGCTCGATACTCCCTACACCATTCCTGCTGTTAAAACCGCCATCGCGCGTTTCAGCATCAGCCAACTGGATGCCAGACAACTGTTGGAAATGATAAACAATTCGCCCTGTTTATGGACGCAATTTTCACAACGTTTCGGTCAGCCATTGGGCAGCCAACGACGACCATTGATGGATTTATCGCAATGGCATTTAGCGTTGGCATTAGCAGCAGGCCAAGTTTCTGGTGTCGTCAGCAGTCAAGACGGACGCACTTTCCTAATACGCGGCAGTACTTACAAAACGCAGACCGAGACCTTTAATTATGAGGTGGATGAAGAAGGCAAAGAAACGGAAGTCCGCACGCGCTTAGATCGATTTATTCCAGCTTTGCGTGCCTTGGATATGACGCCAGAAAGTCGCACCTTTGGCCGATTATTAACGATACGCTAGGGAGATCCAAAATGCAGACTGAATTTTTACAATCAGAACAATTGCCCGGTCTTTTTATCGATGCGTTAGTCACTGATGCGGATAACAATTTGTTGTTTCTATCCGCCTGGGGTAATGAATCGTTTGTGCAGCAAACACGAGCGAGATTATCGCTATCAGATTGGGAAGAACAATTGCGTCATTTTCGGTTGCAGCAGCCCGCTAAAAATCTCACCACCGGCTTGATCTCTATAGATCGCACCCTGGTGGAAGACGTGACCGGCAGGCCAGCAGGCAACACGTTGTTGGCGCATGTCACACAATTGTGGATTTACAATCGTTTGACGATAGCACCGGATAATGCCAACCACCGTGCAGTACTATTGCGGCGGCATACGGAAGAAGAAACGCAGTATAAAACACGTGTGTGGCAAGCATTACAGGTGTTATGTCCCATACCGTTACATGTTACGTGGGAGTTTTTATTGGATAAATTTGTTGAGCGCGGGTGGGTCAGGTTCTGTCGGGGTTTTAAGATAGATGCCTGTTATTTGGATTTTTCTAATTCGGCGGTGGAATTATTCATTACCGATCAGGTTCAGACTGGTGCATTGACTTTACCCAGGTTGCAATAAAACTATTTTATAAATCACCTTGTCCGCTTAAGTCAGTTTGGTTAAGCGGGCGTATTTCACCCGTAGGGGCTATCAACCCTTACGGGATGGTGGCCTCTACTCTTTATTTTACAGGAGAGCAAGATGTCACTTGAAATGAACCAACCTAATACCACTGTTGTACCAGTAGTGGAAATGTCAGCTGAGGAAATCTCTGATGATATTTTATTATCTGAAAACACAACGGAGTGTGAAGACAATAATGCGGAAAATGTATTATCTCTGTCGCAATTCATTGACGACTTTGGCGCCGGATTGCTGGATGCAGTCCGCCGTCAGAATCCACCCGTTTTTACCGGTGAGAGTAATAAGCAACGTGCAGCCATATTGGCTGGTTTGAAGCGACAGCCTTTTGCTGCGCAGGCCAGAACAGTGCAGGCAGTCACACAATTATTGCTCGACCAAAACGAACGGGCGGCAATTATCAACGGAGAAATGGGGTGCGGCAAGTCAATGATGGGAATAGCCACGGCTACTTTGTTGCACGCCGAAGGTTACTATCGCACTTTAGTGCTTTGTCCACCCCATTTAGTCTATAAATGGCGACGAGAAATTTTAGAAACGGTAGTTGATGCACAAGTCATTATCCTGAATGGGTCTGACACCTTAAGTAAATTACAAGCCTTGAAGCAGCAGGTAAGTGATCCTGCTATGCATGGTCCCGTATTTTACATTATGGGTCGGGTACGTCTACGTATGGGGCATCACTGGCGATTAGCCGCTGTGCCACGTCGTGTCTACCAGTCTCTCTCAGCCGATAGGGATGATAACCTTTCTCAGTGGGTCAATCAGAAAACAGTATTGGCCAGCTGTGCCGAATGCGGTACTTTTGTGACCACACCTGGCGGCCAATATTTGCGTATGGAAGATTTATCACCAGATAAAAAACTCCAGTGCCAGAAATGCCAATCACCTTTGTGGACCTTGGTGCACCCACGTCAACCTGCACCTTTACGGGAGCAGGTCAAGCAAGGGCTGTGCCAGTTACCAGGCATTGGCATTAAAATGGCTGAGCGACTCTTGATGCAGTTTGGCGAAGCATTATTATCCCGCAGTTTAAGCGATAATATTTACCAGCTGGTGCAATTGATGGATGAAAATGGCCGCTTTGTTTTTTCTGACAACCAGGCGAAACGTCTTGAACGTGCGTTGGGTAGTTTTGAAATGAACATCGGCCAGGCTGGGTACCAAGCTTCTGAGTTTATTAAGAGGTATCTGCCTAAAGGTTTTTTCTCATTGCTGATAGTTGATGAAAGCCATGAGTTCAAAAACGCCAGCAGCGCACAAGGACAAGCGATGGGTGTATTGGCCAGCCAAGTGGATAAGGTTTTATTATTGACTGGAACACTGATGGGTGGATATGGTGACGATCTTTTTTACTTGCTGTGGCGCATTTTACCGCAGCGGATGATTGAAGATGGTTTCAAATATAACCACCGTGGCTCTTTGGGTACCGCAGCCATGGGTTTTATGCGAAAACATGGGGTGCTGAAAGAAGTTTATAAATCCACTGAAGGCGGCAACCATCGCACAGCTCGGGGTAAACGTGAGTATGTGCATGTGAGCAAAGCTCCTGGTTTTAGTCCGATGGGGGTTGCGCGTTATCTGCTGCCATATACTGCTTTTTTAAAACTGCGGGATTTGGAGCAGAATGCACTGCCGGATTATCAGGAGCACTTTATCAATGTGGCGATGACGGCTGAACAGGCTGATTATTATCACAGCCTGGAGCAGACCTTAAAAGAGTATCTAAGGAAAGCGCTTAGCCGTGGTGACCATACTTTATTGGGCGTGGTTTTAAATTGCCTGTTGGCTTGGCCTGATTGTTGTTTTCGTGAAGAGGTAGTCACACATCCCAGGGCGAAGTATACTTTGGCGCGTGTGCCTGCTGTACTTGATGAGGCAGCATCTCCTAAGGAGCAGCAACTGATTGAACTTTGTTTACAAGCGAAGCAGCAAGGTCGGCGTGTGTTGGTTTACACGATTTACACTGGGACACGTGATACGACTGGGAGACTGAAACATTTGCTCGAACAGGCGGGTTTAAATACCGCAGTGTTACGATCAAGTTTGTCGGCTGACCGGCGGGAAGATTGGATTGCTGAGCAGGTGGATAAGGGGATTGATGTGTTAGTTTGTCATCCCGAGCTTGTTAAAACCGGCTTGGATTTATTGGCCTTTCCTACGATTGTGTTTTTGCAGTCGGGCTATAATGTTTATACGCTAATGCAGGCTACACGTCGAAGTTGGCGGATTGGGCAGAAGCTGCCAGTGGCAGTGTATTTTTTGGGTTATGAGAGAACGGCGCAGATTCAGTGCTTGTCGCTTATGGCTAAGAAAATTGCTGTTAGTCAATCGACTTCTGGGACTATGCCGGAGTCGGGGTTGGATATTCTCAATCAAGAGGCTGAGAGTGTGGAGGTAGTATTAGCTAAGCAGTTAATTTAAGGCAGTCAATCTTTTTATAACGACAACACCCCATCCGCTTTTAGCAGATGGGGTATTTTTTTGGTTACTCTGTCAGTACGCAAAACTTCTCTAAATTTCGGATTAGGTTAGGCGGTCTGATTGATTTGGTTGGATTGCATTTCCTTGTGGTATTTAATATAAATTTTTATATATTCAACTAATACAGGATAATCAACAGCATACTTGTCAATTTCTTCGCCAGTCAGGATATCTTCATCTATTTGACTAGAAAGAATCTCAAAAAGATTTTGGTCTATTTTTGTAAATTTTTCTTTACGGAAATATTCTCCTTTGCCAAGAAAGCGTACTAAAAAGCAAAGTTGTGCACATGAAACAACAACACGATTTTTGCTTAATCTCAATAATTCATTTACAGGATTAGAACGCGACCAAGCAAACACTAATGGTTCGCATATAATTCTAAGTTGATTTAAAGTGCTGCCTTCTTTATATGGAGTAACTCCAGAAAAAAAATCTGGATGATCAATTTTCATTATTACTTGTACAATTTTGTATAGGGTGTCTAAATATTTCATTACATATATTTCTTTGTGTTCGTTAATTTTAAGTTTCTTTGCTAAACTAATACTCTGTCTTAAAGAATTTGTAGCCGCGTGCCATTTTGTGTTTGAATTATCTTGATATGAAATTAGATTAATAGCATTGTTAAAATTATTTATAATTTCATTTAGAAACGTTTCAGACCTTCTAAAGACGGAATCTCGCCAATATATAAAAATTTGAAAAAGTAATCCTAAAGGCACTGCAATTTTTATAACAAAGTTAAAAACTTCTTTAATCACATTAATAGTTTGTGGAAATAAATTGAAATAAAACGCCAATCTGAATATACAAATAGCAAATAAAGAAAATAATACAATTAACCCTAAAAAGAGCAAAATGCTAAAAATTTTTATATATTTAGAAAAATAGAATTTGATTTTTTTCATCTCAATCACCGATTTAGTTTTGAAGTGAAAATCCAAGTCAAATCACAGCGTCCAGAATTGAATTGTGAATTAAATTGGTGGCAAAAACATTAATAGTACATCTGTGGGTCAAAGATTTATCAATAACTTTGAATTATAAATGTACTGATTCATCCTTCAACATGAATGGAATAACGGAGCCATCACTATCGTTCCGAAAACTCCGCTCATTCTGGGGATAGAAAAGTCCAAAATATTGTTTTGACACCATCACGCAATAATCCGCCTCGTACGCTCACCACTCGGGACGAATATCGGTATCTCACATTGCCAAGAGCCGACGCCTTCCAATTCAAGATCAAAGGAAAACAAGAGCCAATCTCCACCTTGCTCCGATGGAAGTTGCTCAACCCTCAATACGCGCCGGACACACCGCAACGATGTGTGCTGCTGAGTGATGGAATCGTCAGAAGGTAGGCAAGCTAGACGGATAACTTCTAGCTTAATCAGGCGAGACAACCATGGAGAGTTTTGAAATTTGTCGAAATACTCCTTGATTCGTGACCCGAAAGTTAGATGTAACGGCATTTCACCCCGCAGGGTAGACAGGCAGGTTTTAATCGTCTGTGGGAGTGCTGCTAATCCAGATAAAGTTGCAATGTTACCATTATCTAGGAAGAGGTCGTGTGCATGGTTGAGTGCAAAATCTACAGGAAGATTGTGGGCGTTAAGGCGTGGAAAACTTTTAAAAATACTAAATGATAAAATGATATCGTTACTATCTGTTCTCTGCCACTTTGGAGCAGCTGATAATTGTCGGCCATCTCCTAGCGCATTTATCAGTACAAAGCGGTCATATTGAGCAATGCGATCAAATTGCTCACAGAAATTGATGAGTGTGCAAAGGTCGCCTATGAGGAAATGGTCGATGCGCAGTCGCCATTCTAGCTCAGTAGTGCCGATAAGCTGACCAGTACAGACCAAATTTGAACCTATTGCCACGAAATCTATATCATCCTTAGAAGATGGAATGTGACCAAGTTTAGCAGATGCCCGGCGTTCAGCTTCTAACTTCATTGAGCGAAGCTGATCCGCCGTATAGCTCACTTCATCTCTGTCGACTTGCAAGCCATGATTTGCGCAAAGCCATATACCATTCGATATATCCTTGCGTTCCTCTGGCGTCATCGTGTCTAGAAATCTAGGGCCACCCGGTGAAGCAGCATGAATGTGAGCGGCTACGCCAATATTGATGAAAGCACTGGACGATTCCTCACTGGGCCCTGTAGTCGAGACGTCACATCCGGAAAATGAACAGCGATAGCCTACCCGAAGAGCTAATGCTCTCTTAACTTTTTCTAGAAACTCGTCACGTTTTGGTCTAGTCATATTCTCAAATTCCTAGTTTTACAATACACCGCGTCACTGTGGAAAGCTGCAGCTTTCCGCAGTGACGCGGGATCTACGGACAGCTAACCCTATAAATTTAAAATAAAATTTCCTCAAATTGGTCACGCCATCCAGATGACAGCAACAAATATACCTTAAAAACAATGCCAAACAAGCGCCCGCGATTTAAAAAAATAACTCTAATGTCCCTTGACTCTCATGCAAAATAATTTATTCTTATGATATAAGTCATTACTGCTAGACTCTAAAAGCAGTTCAGGCCAGAACCTACGGGGATGAAACTCTGGTCGCAATCATAAGTGGTTGTTCCCATCCATACTATAGCGATATCCAAATAGTATTTTATATCACACCTCCTCCCAGGAGTATCTCTCATTCCGAGAGGTTTTTTCACATCTACTAAGATGTATTCAGATTTTTTAATCCGAATATATTTCTTCCTAAACTATTAATTTGCAGTAATAAACGACATTGACTTGCAATGAATCTTATTCAGGTCTACTCACGTCTATTCTTGATACAAGAAATAATAGCAAACCATTATCAATTCAAGCCCTTATACATAACACTATGAAATGTGGCCAACTATTTTTTAAGAAATAACGAAATCATTAGCAAAACCGTAGTAAAAAAACGTCTATCAACGCAATATTAAGCCGATTCAACCATTAACCCCAAAACCTTAACAGGAGATAACTATGTCACTAGAAAATGAAACCCTTAACTCTGATTCACCCGAAAGCAAGCAGTATTTTATTAACGATGATAAGTTCCAGCAACTCAAGCAATGTCAGCAGATTATTTTTAATGCTATCGAAGTATCGCCCAGCTTACGCAAAATCGTTAATGAATTAATTACCCCAGAAAATCTGGAAAAAGTAACTAAGAAGTATCTGAGTGTATTTAAAGCAGAATAACTAGCAATGTCATATTTTATTTATTCAGTCATTAAGTACCTCACCTCAAGTCCTGTAGCAGTTTAACTACTGCAACCTTTAGCCAGACGGTGCCAAGGTTGGGACTTAACACTAACCGAAAATGCCGTCTTGAGGTACGGAAAGACAGAATGAGTATTAAATCCCAACTATTACGCTCACTATATAACACACTTAGCCATAGCCATGAGGGTGCTTACGCAACTCGGGCTGACCGGCAGGTGGTGTTGACCAGTACTATGAAAGAGTTGGTTGGGCTGGGATATAAAATTGCATCAGTCCAGCAGCTTAAAGAGAAACACATTACGGCACTGGTAACTTATTGGCAGAGGAAAGGTTTAACTGTGGGAACAGTAAAAAATCGCCTGGCCGCATTACGTTATTTAGCTAAACAGATTCGTAAATCTTCTATCATTCCTAGTAATAAAGCTTTACAGATTGGTGCTAGAAAGCAGATTGCCATTAGTAATAAATCCATCCACTCAGTAAATTTTGCGCGCATAACAGATCCTCATGTACAGATGTCATTGCAGTTGCAACGTGTTTTTGGCCTTCGGCGTGAAGAATCAATTAAAATACGGCCTCACATGGCGGATAAAAACGATAAATTGCTATTGTTAGGGGCTTGGTGCAAAGGTAACCGCAGCCGAGAAATCCCTATCCGTACTGAAGAGCAGCGCTATTGGCTAGAGCAGGCCAAGGGCTTTTGTGTAAGTCCCGATCAATCCTTGATTCCACCGCATAAATCCTATATTCGCCATCGAAATGTATATGACAAGCAGCTGCAACGTGCGGGCATTCGCTCTCATGGACTTAGACATGCGTATGCCCAGCTGCGTTATCAAGAGCTCACCGGACATGATGCTCCTATCGCAGGAGGTCCGAAATTTTCAGAGTTACCACCATTGATGCAGCAAAAAGATAGATGGGCGCGAATGGTGCTGACGGAAGAGCTTGGGCATAGTCGGTTACAAATTACTTCGAATTATCTAGGATAGGTGTTTGCTTGCTTCATTTTCCATAATCACTAGATAGCAACGACATCATATCTAGATGCGCATATAATAGCGCTATGTTAAGGGGAGTTATGCCTTCAATAGTTTTGGAGGCGGGATTTGCACCTGCCTGCAATAACAATTGCGCACTCTCCAAAGCATTAGCTTGTGCAGCAAAATGCAAGGGGGTCACGCGCGCATAATCCTCGTACCCATTAGCATCAAGGCCGGATCGTAATAGTTCTGCAGTTTTGGTGGCATCATCCATTTGAACTGCTTCAATCAGTTGTTTCATAAGAGTTCCCTCAAAATTTATATAAATTATCTATTGGTCTTCAGTAGGCTATGATTTTTTATGGTGGATTTCCATATACCGTAAGAGAGTTTTTATAATTAAATTGGTATTTATAAGCTTTTTCATTAAAAATTATAGGCTGCTTATATCTTTGTGATTGCAATGTTCTCTCTTCTTAGGCTGTTTGGCTTTTTTATAGACAACTCCAGTCCATAGGGTATGCTAAGTGGGCTCTAATGACTTTATTCACAAGTTTATTCACAGTTTCTGTGGATAAAATCAATCTATGAATTTAGGAATAAATCTAGATAAAAAACCTAATGCTACAAGCCTAATGGCAATGGCGTAGCCCCTGTATCCGGCCGGTCCTTCATAAAAGCTCTTTAGCAAGCCTTACTTCCCCAGAATATAAACTTTAAATATACAAAATCGCCTCTCCTTTAAAACTGCTTTTATGATATATTACGGTATTGACTTTAACCGTACTTTGCTATCTAAAAATTATAATAATAAGAATCCATGTCTAGATATATTTATGTGTGTCTCGTTAGCCTATTTTGGCTGATAACTAATAGTTATTCACTTCCTCCCACTAACTTCAGTCAAGCCAAGAAAATCGCCGGTCAAATTTTTAGTGAGAATCCCCAAACTTTATACTGCGGTTGCCGTTATGCTGCAGATAAAACAATTGATTTAGACAGTTGTAGTATGCAAGCTGCACAAGAAATTCCGCGTGCTCATCGAATGGAATGGGAGCATATGATGCCAGCGGAGAACTTCGGGAGACAGCTGTCTTGCTGGCGCGAAAAAATTTGTTCTGGTAATGATGAGAAAACCTATAAAGGCAGAAAATGCTGCGCAAAAGCCAGCAACGAGTTCCGGCAAATGGAAGGTGAGCTATATAATTTATGGCCTGCAGTAGGTCTGGTCAATCAAGCACGTTCTAATTACCGATTTTCCGACTTTGGCTTTAAAAGTTCAATTTCTAATTTTTATGGCTGTTCTATTTTGATCGACCACGAAACTAAGCAGGTTGAGCCTCGCGACTTAACAAAAGGCATCGTTGCACGAGCAAATTTATTCATGTCTATAACGTATGGAATTAAATTAAGCCATTCACAGCAAGCATTATTCGAGGTGTGGAATAAACAATATCCCCCTTCTGAATGGGAGAAAAAATGGGCTAAGCAGGTTGCTTATATTGAAGGATATATTAATCCTTATATTAAATAGCTGAAGAGATAATTCTCATTATCGGCAATAGCCTATTCTGTGTCTAAAAACATTTTGTAACTAACGATAGATGTTGGCTGTAGATGATACTTATCTTTTCCAGGCAGTAGGCAATAATAAATGTCGCTTTCGTCTAATCGGATAGCGTCATGGATAACCCAATCCTCTTGGGGTGGAACAAATTCATCGTGCTTAGGAAAAAACACCAACTTAGTTTTGTCGTGCAAGGCATGCAACGTCTGCTGCGGAATATCTGGCTCCCCTGAGGCTAGCTCATAAAATGTTTCCATATCGGCAGCGGTGCGGATGATAAGCCAAGTTTCTTTACCCTCGGTGTCCAGCATTAAAAAGCTCCCTGATTCTTCAGCTAGATAGTATTCAATAATTTGATATTTAGAGCATATCGTTTGAAACAGCCCGATCAATGCTTTGCTTCGTAAAGGATGGAGTGTTTCAGTGCTTAGACAATCCAGGATGGGTTTTGATACTTCCAGATAATATTCTCGCTGCAGCTGTTGGATATATTTTACTAACTTCGCTGGATAATCTGTGGCGCTTTTGGAAAGGAACTGATGGATTTCTTTTTGATTAAATGCCGTGATCGCCGTTTCCTGATCGGCTTCGCCGGTTAGCATAATAATTTTAATGGGTAATTGCGATTTGATATTGCGCGCCAATTCCAGCCCATTCATACTAGGCATATCATAATCTACTATTAAAATGCAGGTTTCTTCAAAGCGGTGGGGATTAAAAATTTCTTGATGCAACTGTGATAGCTGCACTCGAACTGAAAAATCCCAGATATCCTGATTTTCGAGCTGTAGGTATTTGGATAGACTTTGCTGGTGATGGTTGGCTAGTAGAAAGTCCTGTGCTTGTTGTGCAGAAGTAAAGCATCGGCATTTGAATTGATTGCCTAAAGCCAACTCCAGGCTAGTGAGAAATTCTGGGTCATCGTCTACGATAATTAGCGTAGTAGGGTGATATAAGACGGGGATTTGATGCATAGTTAAGCTTCCTTAGTTGATGGGTTTTTCTTAGGGAATTTTAAGATAAACTCTGTGTATTCTTGCCACCTGGATTCACAAGTGATGCTGCCGTTCAAGGCTTGCAAGGTGAGCTGACAAAAAGCTAATCCCACGCCGGTGCCTTTGTTGGTGCCGGAGGTGAAAAATAAGTCGAAGATATGTGGCAGGTTTTTTTCTTCAATGCCCTGGCTGGTGTCTTTGAAATGAAGGGTATTGTAGTTTTTAGATTGCTCCAGCCAGATATGAATATGCCCCTTGCCGGTTTTATTGATAAAGTAGATCGCATTTTTCAATAAGTTGAACAGCACATGTATCAGCAATATTTCTTGACCGTAAAAAGTAAAATCCTGCGCATCATTCCAGATAATTTTAGGCTTGCCGTTGAGCGGAAATATATATTGCGCCAATGCTTGGTTGATGCAGTGTCGGGCAGAGCATTTTTTGCTTGGCGCTAATTTTGTTGCATGGCTGGAGCGGATATTGGTTAAAGTCATATCAATGATGTTTTGTGATTGATCGACTTTATTTTCCAGGGTATCTAACACTTGCGTTAATAACTTTAATCGCGAGGCGGGGATAGAGGGTATAGCCAAATGATGTATTTTGGCGGCTTCATAACCGGCCAATAAAGCCGGCATTAATGCGCGAATGCCTTTGACGGCACTTTTAAGCGCCGCTAATGGTGTGCGTAATTCATGCGCCAAACTGGCGCTAATTAATGCCATACCTTTGAGTTGTGTCAGGCTGTCTTCAATGCGCTTTTTTTCGGTAATATCGGTAGCTACACCTAATACACCAAAGACAACCCCCTGTGGATCAATCAGCGGAACTTTATTAATCAAAGTCAGAATTTTAGTGCCATTTTTAAGGGACAGCCACTCCTCAGCGTTGGTAAGATGTTGTCCGGTTAAAGTTTCCTGATCGCCGGCGCGAAATTTATCTGCAGTATCGCCATCCGGCAGCCAGCCGATTTCATAATCGGTTTTGCCGAGAATTTCTTCCGGGCGGTTTAAACCGATGAGTTCTGCATAGCGCTGATTGCATCCCAAATACACTGACTCTGTGTTTTTCCAAAATATCAGTTGTGGTATCTGCTGAAAAATAGTTTCAATCAGAATTTTCTGGTCTTGAGAATTAAATACTTCCATGTAAACCTGTCCTAAGCGGTCATATAAATATAAATGCCGTCCAGCAATTGCAGCCGGCTTTTTAGGGAGAAAAAGGCAGCTCCGGCTGCTTCGTCCCATTTATTTTCATCTGTGCCGCACAGATTGGCGACTACCGTTTTTGACTGTTCGCTATGTTTGCCGCCATCCAGATCAATGTGACGCTGGAAATAATGAATAAAAGGCTGTAGTGAACGCTGCTCAGCAGTAGTTAGGTGTGTTAGTTGTTGCAGAATCTGTGTGAACATCAGCGAGGTAATATGTTCACGCCCAAATGCAAAGGCGCTGGCAATGATGTGGCTGTCTCTATCAATGAATCCAAAGGTATCGTTCAAAAAACGTTTGGCAGGTTTGGGTAAATCATCTTGTGTCAGTAATTGAGATAAATCGGGATTATTGCGGATGGAGCTAATAAAAGCGTTAATAGATTGTGTATTAGCGCCGCAGTGGTGCATGGCTTCCAGATAAAGTTGAAAATGGCTCAAATAGCGGCCATCAGGCAGAACATCGCTTTCTTCTTCAGCCAGCATGGTATGAACCAATCGGCAGCCTAGATGATCTGCGGGGGGTAACCATAAGGGCGGGTTGCAAGTCAGTTTGCGCTGTAACGCTTGCAGTAATACCATGAAATCATAAACCGCAAACACGTGTACTTCCACAAAGCGGCGTAAGCGCTTAATGGAGGTGATGGCGCTGAAAGTTTCATGCCCATTGATGGCATCCACCAAGGGTTGGACGATAGAAATGATGTTGGATAATGACATGCGCGTGTATCCCTCTTCTGAATAACTCAGCGAGAGGGGTAAACTGGCAAAGGGATAAGACGGACAGCGAGGCGTATTGCTTTGAGGGCTTTGCGCCCCGCCACCAATCCACCCTCTGTCAATTTACCCCGCCTATTGCACCTAAAAGCACTTTTCTTAAACCTGGCAACGTGCTGCCTCGCCTCCCGAATACATCAGGCGTTGAGGGTTGACTCAAGGAGCAACGTGGTTTTGCCGCGGGCGTAATACGGCCAGGGCAAAGGGTGGTTTTTGAAAAATGAGAAAGGATACAAAAAGGAATGTGACGCGGATGCGTCTTGGTGTAAAATTGCATTGTCTGATGAACCTCCAACTCAGGTTTGTCGGGAAGTGACCCCCCTCTGTGCTTGCTACACATGGGGGTTGCGCCTATTTGTAAAAAATAGGCAAATGCTATTATCTGCTGAATATTTTTTGAAAGCAATACCTGCTTAAGGTTTCTTTAATTAGTTTAATGCCTACAACTTCTGGACTCTTTAATTCCAGCACACCCTCCGCGCACGCCATAATCATGGCTGCTCCTAATCAGCTGAGCTTGAATAATTCACACTGTGTAGTTGGAGTAATAATCTAGATATTGATTTTTTTATATACCAATAAAGTCAGCGGGAACAAAAACTCATCACCTATAGTGAAAGAAAATTTTTCAAAATTAAATTTGAATTCTTTTTCAATACTAGATAAGTCTGAGTAAGTTAAGTAGTTGAGATAAAAATTCTCACCAATCGCAGGGTATGAAGAATAAAACCATTCAGATCGTAGACCCATATTAATTATTAAATCGATAGTCATAAGAGAGAACTGATAAAACATTTGCTGCAAACTGTAAACTTCTTGGGAAAAATCTCCTTCTTCTAGCATGAGCAATAGACCACACTTATCTAATTTATTAGCTAAATGACAGAAAGATGACCATCGAGCGCAAGGTTCTACGTGGTGCAAAACAAAACGACAAAAGATCAAATCAAAATTTATATTTTGCTCGCCTTTTAAAATACTTTCGTTCAAATTGCAAATTCCTTCCGAAATTTGCTTATTAAAAGGATCGATGATAAATATGTTAGCTTCTTTGCAATATTTATTCTCAATTAGATAATTCGCTACATTTTTTTCATATAACCCTGTATCTCCTCCAAATCCCAGTATGTTGAGTTTATTTTTAGGAGTTAATAACTTATCTAATTTATTACGAATATTTTCCTCAACTAATTGATCTCCATATTTTATTCCTTCAGTAACTTTCATTTTGTCAATGAAAATGTTTTGGTCGAAAAAAAACTGGCTAAGTTTTCTAGCTAAATATTCGAGATTTATTTTATGGGAAAAATAATTCTTAATAATTGTCTGATTCTGTTTAGAAAAATGTGTTAATTTATTTATATAAATTTCTTGTAGATAAGGAATTTTTTGAAGAAACAAGGATTGCTTGGAAACAAATTGATAGAATGATTCTCTTTGCAGGATGTTAATCAAATTTCCATCTGGCAGCAGAGATAATGCCTGTTGGAAAAACTGTTCATTATGATTTTGCATTCTGTTCATGATGATTCCTAAAAGATATGCACTATTTAAACAAACTAATATACATTTATACCATAGTAGCTATCTAATTAATAATAGATTTTTGAGAATGCTTAAATAAAAGGTTAAGGTTAGATTAACTGGTTTATAGCATAGAATTACCTATAAAGTTATCAGAATAACAAAAATGAATTTCAAGCAGATACGCATTGGTGTAAAATGATCTAGCTACGACCCCTATCTTACTCACCTGGATTCAATGAAATAAGAAACAATGATACAGCTTATCCCAGAAACAATACCCAGAGAAGACATTCTCATGGGGAAAATTTTTAATAATCGATTTTGGCGTCAAATTTTGACAGAAGTATGTCAGAAAATTGATGGTCAAAATATAGGCTTACAAGTAATATCACCTTTTGGTTTTGAGCTACTAGAAGATAGGAATTTTTTTTCGCGCAACTTAAGACGTTTTTATGCTTATATCGGAATACCCGGTAGAATTAACTTTGAAAAAGACGCTATCGCATCTGATTTTAAAAAATCTTTATTTGCGAAGTTGACTCAAATTGGCACCCAATTTATTGATGATATTGTAATTATATATGAAAATGAAACCCTGCATAAACTGCGCAACAATGACTATATCTGTAAACCCACTGATAAGTTGCTCGATATTCAAGTTCGCAGTGTAGAAATTGACATTTTAACAGACTATGCCAATTATATTATTGCTATTCTGGATGGTCTCTACCGTGAAAAGGGAGAAGGGAAAGATTACAATACTTGTGAAAAACAGCGCTGGCGTCTATATCAACTATATATTATGCAAGAGACTATCTTCGGCTATCTTTTGCCGACAATGACAATATCTGAAAAAATTGCTTATGGCAGCATTTCGACGATGATACGGAATTCAATTCAAGTTTTTTATGCTATTAATACCTCGACATCAAAACCTAGTTGGCAAGAAAAAGAAATTATTCATCACCTTATTAAACCGCGTATTGAGAAAATGTATAATGCGGTTAATAGCGAAAATAATCATCCTAAGATAAAATTATCTTGTAAAGGATACCATTTTGCTGATGAGTTGAATCTAATAATAGATCTAGATATTTATCATCGTGCGATAGATAAAATTAAGCGCACTTATTTAATGCTGGAGTAGTCGTTAATCTTAAATAAAAGGAAAATATTGATATGGAAAATGATAAAGAAAAAACGATCACTTTTAAGGCTTGGTATATTTGTTTAACAGCTTCATTATATCCTTTTTATGCCTTTATTCAGATGAATTCTCTTAATGTGTATGGTCCTCATTTTATACAACAAGGGAGTATCACTCTTGGTGAGTTAGGTATTTTATCAGCCAGCTACATTTATGCTGACGCAATTTTCTTACTTCCAGCCGGTATCTTATTAGATAAATTTAGCACTCGAACATTACTATTGACTTGCTTGTCACTAAGCGCCCTGGGAGCAGCTTTAATGGCGATTTCTCAACAATTTCCTGTGATTGAATGCGCTAGAATAATTGCGGGGATAGGCCATTCATTTGCTTTGCTAGGGTGTTTTCATTTAGTTGCACAATGGTTTCCGGCTAGAAAACAAGGGTTTCTTATTGGTTTAATTTTAACCATTGCGCTTTTGGGTGGCCTGGTAGCACAATCACCGTCAGAATTGTTAATTGAGAGATTTGGAATTCATACAGTTTTGTGGCTAAATGTTATTTTAGGATTGTTAATAGGGGTTATTATCTGGATAATTTTACCCATAAAAACAACGCACTCTAAAACTGAAATGCCCACTAGTCAATTATGGGAAGGCCTGAAGACAGCGTGGTGTAATTCTCAAAACTGGTTATGTGGTTTCTATACTTGTTTTCTTGGGTTGCCTTTAATGCTTTTAGGTGCTGTATGGGGATCTACCTATCTAATGACAACTAAACATTTAACAGCTCTGCAGGCATCTTGGATAACAAGCAGCATTTTTTTGGGAACTATCATAGGCTCATCATTAGTCGGATGGATTTCTGATACCTTACAATTACGTAGACTGCCTATGGTTACAGGGGCAATTGGTTGTTTAGTATTGCTGCTTGTGGCTTTATTTACTCATGGATTACCTGTGTCGTTGCTTATTATTTTGTTTTTTCTCCTTAGCATTAGCGCCAGCACTCAAGTCCTTGGTTTCCCTACGATTGCAGAAAGCAATCCTACAAAGAATAGAAGCACTGCTATGGGCTTTTCAAATGTAATCATTGTGGGAGGTACTGCGACCTTTCAACTGTTCTTTGGAGCTCTGTGGGCAAGTGTTGAGCTACGCAAATACGCAATTATTACTCTATTAATGGCTTTAATAATAAGTATTATCTTGGCGCTGTTAATTAAAGAAACCTTAGGCAATAGGACAAATTCATCATTTGAGTGATATTCTGATGCACCCATGGAAAAAGAGGCTATTATCCGCAAATCCTAGTTTTCCAAACTCTTTAGGGTAATCTAATAGATTTTTGTCACCCTTTGGTATATCCTTGGCAAGCTCAATTTCTGAATATTGGTCTTTTTCAGAATGAAAAAATTCATAGTTTACTTTATCACTTTTCGTCGCGCTAAGAAGTAAATCCATCATCATTTTTAATTCGCGTATATCTGCCATGTAGCTGCGGGGATTGCCTGACTGCGGGGCAAACTCCAACAAGGTTGGTAATGCTAAAGAATAATATACAGGTTTTTCTTTTGTTTTTAGATGGTGCGGGCACATTATAGTAGGAGCGTGCCTAATTTGATAATTATTTACATAAGCATGCTGTATTAAATTGGTTGGTGCGCTGGAGTTGCTATCCCCCACGGGTGCCAACCCTGGAAAAATTCCCTGTCCAATAGCCATAAGATGCTTAATGGTATTAATTATGTAAGGCTTGGGTTTCCAGTTGCGCCTTGAAACTTCTTTAGAAAATATTTCCCATGCTACGTCATAGCTCATTTGGGTACGACAATTATAGGATTGCTTCCACGCTTCTTGTAGCCAATATCTGTGTAATTTTAAAGAACTCAGATTATTTTCATTAGCCTCTAACCATCCTCCTTCAAAAAATAACACATCACAATACCACGCATCTTCATTAGAAATACGATGTGCCAAATCATAAAAAACATAATGCTGATCCAACAATTTTTTAGGCGCAAAAGTATTAATCCCATAGTGCCGTTTCAAACGACCATGGGCGATAGCGTCGGCAATTTTTGGCAACATAAAAATAGTACGTGCACCGGCAGAGATATTCCATACTTTTCTGACAAAATCATCCGGCGTTGGATCGAATGCCTCCCATAATCCAAAATTTACTCCACTGCTTAGCAGCTTAGAAGGCATAACACGTTGTTCGCTTTCGAAAAATATTTCTACAGATCTGTTTAAAATGAAGGTAAGTGGCACGTAACTATAACTTAATTTATTTCGAATCCTTTCTGGAACCTGCAGAGATGAAAGTGGAATCGTATTACCACTTAAGGTAGGCAAATGCATCACTCCCTGATTCAATATCTTATCGCCATAACGGTAGCGCGCCCGGATAAAACCTAATTTTGGACTAAATTGCTCAAGAATAGCTCCTAATGCTGGATTAGCGGCTTTAATATCATCTTTGATATCATCCCAGGCTATTTCTTCGACATTGAGATTTAGATTTTTTTTCATGATTTTGCCCTATTAATGCCATTAATATTTGGTTGAAATATTTGCAGGCTATTATTGTATGCTATTTTACCAAAAAAACATAGTAGTTTAATACACTCAAAAGCTGTGGCTTAATAGCACTTAAGATTTCATTAATCTTACTTCTTAAATTAATATGTATTGGAGACGAGTGATGGGTAACAAAGATATTTTTTATCAATCTATTTCAGAAAGCGCTTTATATCAAATGTACTTAGAAATGAAAATTCGAGATCCTAAAACTGAGGAAATGAGCACTTCTCTTTACCTGACTTGCATAACAATTCAAATCCTTGAGGAGCTGGGCAATAAATTTCCTACTCAAGATGAAATTGATTCTGTTGAGGCGCAAATTATACGCTTTCACAGAAGAAAAGAACTTTTAAAAAAAGTTGCGTAACTCCCAATAAATTGGAGAAGCATGTATGAGTAATAAAAATAGCATAACTGCCGAAAAGAAAACCTCGAACGAAATGCATCAAAATTTTATTCTTACACATCTTAACTATGCTTTTAGAATGCCGATAATTGGCATTTTAAAATCAGCGCAAATGATTTGTAAAGATAACTCATTGACAGCTGATTTACATGAGCATATCAATAATATTAATAATTCAGCGAATGAATTATTACATAATATTGATCGAATTAGCAATTTAGTTTTGTCTGAGATTGTAGCCATTAATTCTGGGAAAGTTTCTTCTAACAGCGAAATAGAGAATACGCAACACTTAATCAAACGTATTTTGTTGGTTGAAGATAACGAGATCGAACAAAAAATAATCTCGACAATGTTAAAAGAAATTGGCTATGAGGTGGATATCGCAGCTAGCGGCCAGCAGGCTTTGGATAAACTTCGCCAAGTTTATGATGTGATATTAATGGATATTGGCCTCCCTGATATTACTGGACTAACTGTAACTTCTAAAATTCGCACTGCAGAGTCCTCTCAAAAGAAAATACCTATTTTTGCATTAACTGCTTTACAAGATGAAGAGAGCAAACGTGAATGCTTAAATGTCGGCATGAATGCAATGATTTCCAAGCCCGTAACTGCAGATGTTTTAAGGAATTATATTGAGAGATCACTGCAATCACAAAAGCCATTTGACGAATAAGTTCTGATATCAAAATTTATACTGACTTTTTGAATCAATCAATCTTTTGGCAGATTTAATCTCTATAAGAAAAAGAAAAATAAGGAGGTTAGGCGGTGCCGGTATTAGTAATAGAAAAGTTAAAAGAAGCGATTATCATTAATAGCAATATTGAAATTGTTATAGCAGAAATAACAGGCTCATTAATAAAAATAGCCATTAAAGCACCACCTAAAATACCAATATATCGGGAAGAGATCTATCACCCCAATATCTCTTCGGGCTAATTAAATCGGTCAGCCCTTACACAGCGTTACTGACTATTAAGAAAAATATTAACAAGCTCAAAATTTAAATTATTCAATTGGTTATTCAGTGTGACGGCTTCAAACATGTAACCCGTCAGGCTGACCTTCTCAGCATATTAACCTTTCAAAGTTATCAATCCACCAAAGCATCCTTTTCAATATTTAATCCTGCCCTCCCTTGTCTAAGCGGGAATGGCACTTTACCAAACAAATCTGATAGACTTCTATGATGAATAGTTGAAGCCTAACAACAACCTAGGCCAGGAAGCAACCAAAACAGCAAGGAGCTGACATATGCATAGACAGGTATTCGCCCATGATTGGCGCTCTCATACACATCACCCCAAAACATGTCTTTTCTTTTCCCTTATACTCCTCCAGCGTAGCAGCTGGTTTTCCCTCTCCTGCAGATGATTATATCGAGAACAGCCTGGACTTAAATGAACTGCTTATCAAGCATCCTACTGCTACTTTTTTCGTGCGGGCCAGCGGCAACTCCATGCTTAATGCCGGCATTCACGATCAAGATATCCTGATTGTAGACCGCAGTCTGACTCCCGTTTCAGGACGAATAGTCATCGCAGCGATTGATGGTCAGCTGACTGTGAAACGCTTGCAAACGACTACGCAGGGTAAGGTACTCCTGCTGCCAGAAAACGAAGACTTCCCGCCGATTGAAATCAAACCAGAAAGCGAGGTTCACATATGGGGCGTAGTGACCAATGTGATTCATCCCGTGTGAGCTCACCCTCTATCTCGCCGATTTATGCTCTGGTCGATTGCAATAATTTTTATGCTTCCTGCGAGCGGTTATTTAACCCTGCGTTAAATCAAAAACCGGTGGTGGTGCTCTCTAACAATGATGGCTGTATCGTTGCGCGCTCTAATGAAGCCAAAGCCTTAGGCATCCCAATGGGTGCACCATTTTACAAATACCGCATACTACTCAAACGCCATCAGGTCGCGGTTTTTTCTTCAAATTACACTTTGTATGGTGACCTATCCCAACGCGTTATGGCTTCGTTGCGCATGCTATGCCCTGAGGTTGAGGTGTATTCTATCGATGAGGCGTTTTTACGACTGGATAGCTTGGCGCATTGCGACCTACAAAAATTTGCGGAAAATCTACGGGAAAAAATCTATCAATGGACTGGCATCCCTGTTTCTATCGGCATTGCGCCCACTAAAACTTTAGCCAAACTCGCCAATCGGATAGCAAAATCGCAAACTATTACCGGAGTATTTGACCTGCGCGAACCCCAATTACAACGCACCATACTGCAAAAATGTGAGGTAGTTGATATCTGGGGTATAGCCCACCGCACAGCCGCCAAACTGCAGCGGTTAGGTATCACTACCGCACAGCAGCTATGTGATTATCCCCCTAAAATCATCCGCCAACATTTTGGTGTTGTGGTCGAACGGATTGGCTTGGAACTCAAAGGCATCGCCTGTCTGACGCTGGAAAAAACCTTACCCAAGAAAAATATCATCGCTTCCCGCTCATTTGGCAAACCCATCACCAGCTATGTCGACCTGGCCGAAGCCATTAGCCACCATACTGCACGCGCCTGCACTAAATTGCGTCAGCAACATTCCAAAGCTCAAGCGATTTATGTTTTTATTGCGACCAATCCATTTCGATGCTCGGAGCCACAATATCAAAATGGCAAAATTCTTGGCCTTCCCACACCCACAGCCGATACTTCGCGTTTGATTACTGTTGCTAAAACGGCATTAAAAGAAATCTTTCAGCCTGGCTTTCAGTATTACCGGGCGGGCATCATGTTAATGGATATTGCATCAAGCAGTATTCAACAAGATTTGTTTCTGAATGATATGACCAATAACAGCTCAAAACAGGAAAAAGTGATGCAGGTCATGGACATGCTTAATACCCAATTCGGGTCAAAAACATTATTTATTGCAGCTGAAGGCACAGAGCCAAACTGGGTTGTGCGCACTAATAGCAGATCACCACGGTTTACTACTAATTGGCATGAATTGGCGAAAGTACTGGCCTGAGTCCATAGTTTTATATAGGCTAGATTCTATAGGGCGCCTCTCGAAATTACCAACAAAGGCCAAAATACGCTTTTCAGCAGTTAAAACCAGAGGATGGGGTACTTACGCTCCATGGTGCATCCATGTACCCCCGCTATCATCCTGATAGGGTGCGCGGATAATGCGCATATAGAGCACTTCTGGTTGGAGCTTAAAGCGAGAAGAGTTTTATCTGAATGAGTGTAACGATATTGATTGAACAAATTTCACACATCATGAGCTCTTTCATTTTATTTATAACTATGAGAGGCAAGGTGTGCAGGGAAGGGGAAAAATGTGATCGAGGCTCATCATTTTAGAATTTAGTTACACAGTATGTTGTCATAATCTTGATTAATCACTTATAAAGTCCTTAAAATATGTTGCGTAAATTTTGCGTGAATGAGTTGTGCATTGTTATGCATAGTGCTGCAAATTGCTGTGGGCTGACCGCCTTAAAATTGGTTAATAATCAAGTGGTTACTAAACAAGTTCCCGCCTCTTAATCAATAGGTCGTAGGTTCGATCCCTACACGGCCCACCATTAAATCAAAGGGTTGTGAAAAAATTTTTAAAGCCAATAAGCTTTTCAGTGTAATTTTGGTGTAATTGTAAAATTAAATTATTCGGATTCTTATCATCGCACAGAGGAAATTAGTGTGAAAAAAATGATCTCTCTATTTTTAATAATTATCTTTTGTCTTGGCGTACAGTTAGACGCCGCCGCTAAAGGTCGAATAGGAAGTAAAAGGATAGGAGGTTATACTGCTTCTGGAAAAGGTAGCCACTATATCGGTGGATATAATAAACGTGCCAGTAGCAATTATGCTAAGAGAACTAATAAAAAACGAAAATAAAAGTACCTTACACGCCTCATACCTGGCTTATGTTCAGTTAAGCTTCCCTCCAGACATAAGTTTTTCTGCGAATATAGAGCACCTATATTTAAATGCTAGTATTGATTTGCTCCCAAAAGAGGGCAGTTTAAGTTCTATCTTCTAACTGCAAATAAATCAATGAGTTATGGAAAATTCATCACTTTGATAGCTCATCAGCCAAATTTTTTACTATTTTCTCTTGAAAATATCAATTTAAGCCCCAGTTAATATTTGTAATGGAGCAAAACAGCCTTTCACCTCGGATAAAATAATGATTGATTCCTTTGGCTATTTATAAATCCATAATTATATCCCTAGGCTTAACTCATGCAACATCCTGAATTAGCAAGATTCAAGCCAATGTCTCTATACTTACTCGCTCGGCTTCTAGGTCGTATTGATAGTATAGGTATGAGTTGGGTCGCCATCTAAATAAGGTAGAAATCAATGCCCAAAAAACGAGTTTTTATTAGTTTTGATTACGATAACGACGAGTCACTGAAAATGCTTCTTGTTGGTCAATCAAAGCATGAAGATAGCCCTTTTGAATTGTTGGATTGGTCAATCAAAGAACCTATAAGAGGCGATTGGCAAGCAAGGGCTCGTGCGCGAATTAAAGCAGTTGATATAGTTGCAGTGATATGTGGTTTGAATACACACACTGCTACTGGCGTAAGCGCTGAACTTTCTATAGCGCAAGAAGAAAATATATCTTATTTTCTACTTTCTGGATACGCAGATAAAGCTTGTGTAAAACCAGTGTCTGCGAAAAATACAGATAAATTATATCAATGGACATGGGAAAATCTCAAAGTTCTAATTGGCGGGGGGAGATAACGGATGAAAAAAGCTCTCGTTATCGGTATTGACAATTACCCTCAGCAACCGTTAAAGGGATGTGTGAATGATGCGTTAGCAATAGCAAGCACACTTGAAAAAAATGGAGATGGATCGCCAAATTTTTCTGTACAGCTTTTAACAAATGAAAAGGCGTCTAATGCAGCGATAAGTGATTCTCTTTGTAATTTATTTAAAGGTGATGCAGACGTTGCCCTCTTGTACTTCGCAGGTCATGGCATTATAAGCCCAGATACAAATACTGGCCATATTGTCAGTATAGATGGAGGGTCGGGTGCTTGGGGCATGTCTATAGCAGACATATTAGGTAAATCAAATCAAGCTTATCCACATATCAAATCAACAGTAGTGATTCTCGATTGTTGCCATTCTGGTTTTATGGGTGAAGTACCCGCTTTGTCGAATTCACAAATAGCCACTATTGGCACTGGGGTTACAATCTTAACTGCATGTCACCGCAATGCAGTGGCAGCAGAAACTAATGGGCATGGATTATTTACCAGTATCCTCTTAGATGCTTTAAGTGGAAGTGCGGCCGATATTTGTGGCCGGATAACTCCCGCATCTCTTTATTCTCATGTAGATCAGATACTAGGACCATGGGAGCAACGCCCTATATATAAAGCAAACGTACAAACATTTGTGGTATTGCGAGAAGTAAGTCCGAAGATTCCCAAAGAAGTTCTTAGAAGATTGCCAGATTATTTCCCAGAAGCAGCTCATACGTTTCCCTTAGATCCATCTTTTGAGTCGGATCGTAACAGTATCCCTGAAAAATTCAGACATCTTCCTAGAGATGAAAGTAAGGAGCGACAATTTAAGGAATTACAAATGTATAATCGACATGGATTGGTTGTGCCAACTCAAGCCGAGCATATGTATTATGCAGCTATAGAAGCAACGGGGTGTAGATTAACAGCTTTTGGAGCTCATTATCTGCAACTCGCAAAATTAAATAGGATTTAACTGTTAATTACAGATCGATATAGAGTAAAACCCCTTTCAAAGATTAAGATAAATTAAGAAATCAAATGTATAAGGTTGTATCTCATCTCTAATTTATCCATTGCTGCTTGAATATGCGTTCCGTTTTGATGGCTATATCGCTCTACCATCTGAAGTGTCTTATGTCCGGAAATTCTTTTCACTGTTGGGAGATCAACCCCAGTCTGCACTAAATGAGTGATCGCAGTATGTCTTAATGTATGGCGCACTATCTCCTTGGAATTCAAACCGGCAGCTTCAATAACCCGGCGGAATGGTTTTTCAATGCTGATTGTATGACCGCTGTCTGAATTTGATTTGGTAGCCGGGAACAACCATATTTTTTCTTGGGAAACACCGTTTAAGTGATCAGATAAGATTTGAGCCAGACGTTTGGTAATCGGCTGTTGGCGAGAGCCTGCTTTAGCTTGCGGGATATGAATGATGCGTCGTTCTAAGTCGATATGCTCTATTTTGATAGATAAAATCTCCATTCGGCGCATGGCGGTTTCAAGTCCAATCATGATGAACAGATAAACTTGTGGATGAGGGTCATTTTTTGCGGCTTCCAGCACTCGACTGACTTGCTCTGAGGTTAGGTAAGTAATTTTGCTTTGATTTTCTTTAAGTCGTTTAATATTACCGGTTTTTTTGTCCAGCCATTGCCACTCAATAGCTTTATTAAATAGATGCGAAATGGTGGCTAGTTCACGATTAATTGTACTCGGTTTTACATTGCTCTCCTGACGCAGTTTCTTATAACATTCGATATCTGAAGTGCTAATTTTATTTAGAGCCAGTTCACCAAAAAACGGAATCAGGTGTAATTTCATTTGCAGACGCTTAACTCTTAAATTTTTACCCCCTTCGTGTTGTTGCTTTTCCAGATATTTCAAGGCAGCTTCTTTGAAATTAAAAATAAGCTTACGCCCTTTAGGAAGGTTTAGCCGATCGTCTTTGGCATCACGGCGAATTTTTTCAATAAATTCCTCTGCCTGTGTGCGGGTTGTTCCATCAGACTCTCGTCCGACCACCCGATGAATCCTTTGTCCATCCACCATAATATTTACAGAATAAACACCATCACCGTTGGCTAGACGTTCAAAGCTGATACCATGCTCCATGAGTTTCTGTCCGGGAGCCAATTTACGCAGTTCAGTACGTGCTAATTTATTGAACTTTAATGACATAAGAAATTCCTCTTCTATTTTTATATCAAACTAATTACAGATTTTTGATTTTTCGCTGCACTTCGGTAACTCCTGGATAATGCACAGGCTTCTTTACCTTCTGCCCAACACCACGTGCCGATTCCCATAGTTTACTGGCTGGTTTATTTCCCGCTGCGATTTCATTAAGCAACGGCCAGTATTCATGTAAATGCTCACGAATTATCCCAGAGTATGCTGTTACCGGTAGCCAACGTTTACTGACCACTTTGCCTTTCTCATTTTTCACATCGATCTGAAAATGCTGCCAGAAGTATTCACAGGTTCTGATTAATACCCATAGCTTCTCTTCATAATCACTCAATAAGTCTGGTGCGCAAAGTGCAAATGCCACAAAACGGTCAGCTTCGTCCGGTTCCCACATCTGCCGAACAGCTTTTTCTACAGTAGTATGTACCTGCGGAGGAGCAGTAGGCAATATAAATGAGCCATGTGCCTGCTCCCGAGGAGTCATTTTTATTTTGGACTCTTTGGCTGCTTTTTCAATCAATCCTTCAATAAAACTGGAAACCGTGCGCCGTTCCAGGCGTGCCATTAATTCCACAGTAAATCGCAATTTTGGATTTAAACGTGCCTGAAGTATTTCACTGCGATTTAATTTTCCACCTGCACCTTTTCTTTTGATTAAATTTGCTGATGTTTTTTTATTACTCATTAAGTTATCTCATCATTTATTTACGTTGATTTTAAAGAGCAGAACAATTGTTCTGACTTATTCTAAATGGCGTTGTAGTATTTTACAACACGGTATTCATCGATTATCCTGCTCGATATCAACACTTAATTATTTATCCATTGAAGGAGATATTTTTATGATGAGCGCCAATGCTGAAACTCTCAAGATTGAAATGTATCCGGATGGTCGCCTGAATGCGAAAAATGCTGCGATCTATATCGGCTACTCTGTGAAAACTCTCGCAATGAAGCGATGCAAGGGCGATGGTCCCAGCTTTATTAAAATGGGGTACATCTATTATTTTCGCGCTGATCTGGATGCCTGGATTGATGCACAGGGAAAGCAGACCAGCACTGCTCAGCAACTACACAAGCGACATCTGAATATTGTGACCATGGGAGAAAAATAATGGCGGCTCAATTATCTCCTTCCGTCCCTTGCGACCTGGTTAAGTTGGATATTCACGATCCTGTTTTACTGGCGGTAGATTGGCCAAGCTGGGATTGCATTCATCGATTCAATGGACAGTGCCGTTATTACGCTGAAACACCGACAGTAGAGAATCTTAGTTTTTGTTTTCAGCGTGAAGTATGGATTCTATATGCAAGACGTGCTTCTCTTCGACGCGTATTGCATCTGGGATATGCCGTGCAAGCGAATAACGCCCAGAAAATTCTGTTGATTTTACTGGCTGATTCTCTGATACAAGGAAATAAATATGCTGGATATGTCCGCACCGCTCATTGAATTACCGCCGTTGACTGACCCAGCCGCCTGGGAGTCGCCGTTATTATTTACAGAATTGGAGACACCTGAGATCGTTGCCGATTACCTCCCCGACACGTTGCGAGACTTTGCCAAAGCGTTAGCCTGTGCTACTGAAACGCCAGAAGCACTGAGTGTCATGACGGTGCTGGGTACAATCTCTACCATATCAGCCAAACACGTATTCATTAATCCTAAACCCGGCTGGCATGAACCCATTAATATTTATACGCTCATTGCTCTGCCTCCAGCTAATCATAAGTCCGTAGTATTGAAACAGTGCCTGAAGCCTTTAATTGACTGGGAACAGCAGCAGATCAGTGAACAAGAACCCGCCATCAAGAAAAAGATTTCCGAACGCAAAACTCAGGAAAAAATTATTGATAACCTGCGTATCAAGGCGGCAAAAACCAATGACTCATTCGAGCAAAAGCAGCTTATTCAGGAAATCACCGCTTTAGAAACAACACTGCCCTCGATTCCGATGTTACCTACGCTATTCACCAATGATGCCACGCCAGAGTCCTTAGCTAATTTAATCTCTGAGCAGCAAGGCAGGCTGGCAATCATTTCCGATGAGGGCGGGATTGTGGAGACTCTGGCCGGTTTGTACAGTAATGGTTCGGCTAATATTGATATTTTGCTCAAAGGTATCGATGGCGGTGAGGTACGCATTCGCCGCAAAGACCGCGCTATTCGTTTAAACCCCTATTTAACAGTATTGTTAGCGGTACAACCGGCCATTATCCAGAACATGAGCGAGAAACGCCTCTACACCGGTAGTGGTGTTTTAGAGCGTTTCCTATATGTACTTCCCAAAAGCCAACTAGGTTACCGTACGCATAATACGCCTGCCGTTGCCGAGTCTGTTCAAGCGAGTTATCACAATAAAATCACCAACCTCCTAAACAGCTTTGCTAACGCACACAAAATTTCGGTAAGCCATACACTTACCTTATCAGCAAAAGCTTATCAATTATGGCGCGAATTCCAGGCAACCATTGAAAAGGAATTAAGACCGGAAGGCAATCTGGCTAATTGCCCTGGCTGGGGCGGAAAGATTTGTGGTTTTTCCTTGAGAATTGCAGGCTTACTACATGTTGCCGAATTTGAAACCGGCAATCTTACTATCAATGAAAGTACCATGAGAAATGCACTGACCATAGCTGAGCTATTAACCCAACATGCTGCAGCTGCTTTTAACCTGATGGGTGTGGATGCGGCGGTTGAAGACGCCAAGGTGATTTTGCAGTGGATACAGTCTCAAGCGCATAAAACATTCCGGCAAACGGAATTAGTCCTGGCCATGCGTAACCGAAAGCTGGGCAAGCCAGAACGGTTATCCAAAGCCCTCCACGTACTTTATCAACGCAACATCATCAGTTCCCCAATAAAGATTGCCACTACCAAGAAACCTACCACCGTTTATCAAGTGAATCCCCGGCTATTCTTCAATTCATAAACAGCAACCTAACCAGAAAAAGTGAAATAAGTGAAACTTGTTACCCTGCAACAGGAATAAATTTCACTTATTTCACTTTTTCTTGTACCAGGAGGAATTTAAAAAATCTTGTTGCGCCTGTGGGTATGTGGGCGAGAAGTCAGTGAATGGGGGCAAGCTGTGGGTAACGCGGTAGCGTTATCCATAGTTTGTCCCCATGTTCCGTAGGACGCTGACTGTTCCGAAGGATCGAGTAAGCCAGTCGCATTACTGCTGCTGGCTCCTCTAAGAACGCAGCATGCGACTTTCACCGCACTACGCTCAAGCATTTTTAAGACTAAATGTGATTTAGTCCGGTCACCTCATCTGGTAGCCACTATGTCCCGAAT